>CAVKPZ010000017.1:0-1563 GCA_963658395.1 Lachnospiraceae bacterium
CCCAGCAAAAATCAAAGCTTATCCCGGGATGTTGCATCGACTTTGTCACCTAACAGAAACAAAGCAGGCTAGGTTCAAAATAGGTTCTACTTCGTAACAAGTGAAGTAAAACTTCACTCCTACTTCACTCGTTACTTCACATCTACTTCACTCGTTACTTCACTCAGTGTGAAGCTAAAAAATTCTCCATATCAGCAGGAGAATTCAAATATTGGACAAAGTTTTTAAGCAAAAGGTCAACGAATCGGAGGTAAGTAGAACTTCCCAAAGACCTGTTTGAGTTCCTGAACCTTGATGAAGGCGTTCGGCTCGGCCTCTTGAATCATCTTCACCGCGTTTTTGACTTCATAGGAAGAGAGGACAACCGTGATGATGTACTTCTCGTTGCCCGTGAAAGCGCCGACGCCCTTAGTGACCGTCGCCCCATGGGGAAGGTTCGAGATCACGAAATCGGCCAAATTTGGGTTATCGGTGACAATCTCCATTTCCATCTTCTTGTTGCGCACGTTGATGTTGTCCACCACAAGCATGACCACGAAAAGGTAGATGATGGAGAAAAGCACCTTACCCCAAGCGGTCGCGGCATCCACCCCGTGGGCCGTAGAAAGAAGGGCGTAGCAAGTGATGGTCACGAAGTTCAGCAAGGTGGAGTATTTCCCAACCAAGACGGATTTCTTGATTGCGATGTAATAAGCAATCACGTCGATTCCGCCTCCGCTGCAATCGAATTTGAAGGCTATAGCACTGCTTAAGCCTGTGCAAATCCCCGCAAAAATGGCACGCCCGACCATTCCGCCGTTCTTATTGACGAACTCGGCGATGCCGTCCACGAAGCCGCTCAAACCCGGGAAATCGCAGAAGTTCGTGATCAAAGAAACGAAAACAACGTTGAAGAACGTGTAGATCGCAAAGCGTTTCCCGATGCCGAAGAAAGCTAGAAGGAACAAAGGCACGTTCAGCGCGAAATAAAGAATGCCGTAGATAAGATCATAGTTCTGATCCCCCCAATTATTGGTGAAGAGATCAATCACGAGGATCATGTCTTGGGCAATACCGGTCATGCCGCCAGAAGCAAGGCGCTCCGCCGTGCCGGCGAAAGACGGGGCCAAGAAGCACTTGAAGCCAAGCGCCAAAATGAGGGCGGAGATGAAATTAATAAGCAAAAGCCAAGCGTTCTCGACGATCCACTTCAAGGGAACATGGTCATACATGAAGTCATCGTAACGCTGTTTGAGGGTTCTCTTGTTGGTCATGGCCTGGCTATTATAGTCTTAGGCATAAGCCATTGTAAGAGTATAAAAGCGCTTTGAAAGCAAGCGGTTCAAAAGGCGGAAATATGCCCGTCCCATCCGCTTTCCTTACCTATGGTAAGTCTCTAAAAAACTTCCTTGCCCACCACTAGGCGCGATGATATGATTACACCGCTGTCTATGCAGGCCGCATTTTTTTCGGAGGCTATTCGACTAAATGAACATCTTAAAAGCAATGAACGCTTCGCTTACGAAGCTGTGGCGTTGGATTAGGGAAACCGCTTGGGTTCAGCCCTTGCTCATCGTCGGCGCG
>CAVKPZ010000017.1:1573-25832 GCA_963658395.1 Lachnospiraceae bacterium
CTAAAGGGGCAATGCTATGATTATCGAGTTGATTTTTGAAGAGACTTTTTCGGAGGTTATATAGCGATGATCGTTCTAAAAGCAATAGGTGCCTTCTTCGTTAAAATATGGCGTTGGATTAGGGAAACCGCTTGGGTTCAGCCCTTGCTCATCGTCGGCGCGATCTTCGCCGTCATCTTCTCCATCCCGAAAGCCACCGCTTGGGTGCAGTCCTTCGGCGTGGGGACCTCTACCGCCTACTACATGGCCCAAAGGAAAACCCTTGAAGGCGAGACCAAGGAGATCAAAGACATCTCTTCCGAAGCCGACAAACTCACCTACGCCCTTATGAAATGGTCCAACTTCGCGGATCAAGGCACCGAGTACGAAACCTATGAGGCCTGGGAAACCGATTTCAACAAGAGCCCCGAGAAAGCCACCATCGATAAGGCGGGCGGAAAGAAATTCTTCCTCGTCTATGTCGCCAAAGACAACACTGCTTCCGATGAAGTTCAGGAAGGGTTCGAGACCCTTGAGGACAACTGGGGCACCCGTTACATCGCCGCCGACAGCCGCAGCTTTGCCTTCTCCACGATCTATACCGACGAAGACTCCACCAACGACGAAGACTTCACCATCGAGGCCGAGAAGACCGCCTTCAACCGCTACCTCGTGAAATTCGACGACCTTGGCTTCTTCGCCGATGCCGGCGCCCGCTTCGATCTTTGCCCCTACAAGAAGAACGCTAGCCTCACCACTTCCAGCCACTACGATAACTTCACCGATGCCGGCACTAAACTCGACGCAAGCAGCTTCGTGAAGCCCACCGTCATCCTCGTCGACTTCTCCAAGGAAGCCTTCGAACTTGGCAGAGTCGGCGTTTCCGAGATCCTCTTCGGAGTCAGTGGCGACAGGTCCTACGACAAAGCCACCCTGCTCATGAAGATGTGGAACCACACTTCCGACGACACCTCCAACCAATTCAGCAAAGCTTACATCAGCGCCTGATCGCCTCTTGGATCACCGGCCCGCTTCGGCGGGCCTTTTCTCTTGCAAAAGAAAACGGCGAGAATCACCCCGCCGCTATAGCCGCAGGCCTCATTTCAGACGTTTCGCTTTATAGGCTTCCGCGACGCAAACGGGGACTAATGAGGAGATATCCGCCCCATTCATCGCGAGCTCATCCACAGCGCTAGAGGAGATGAAGGTCGTCGAAGGGGCAGCCATGAAGAAGACCATGTCCACCTCCTTGCTGAGATAATGATTGGCCGCGGAGAGCTGGAACTCGTATTCAAAATCCGTCACCGCCCGCAAGCCGCGGATGATGGACTTCGCATCGTGGGCCAAGCAATATTCCACGGTGAGCCCGTTAAATGAATCGACCTCCACCCTTTCTAGGCCCTTCACCGATTCCTTCATGAGAAGAAGCCTCTCCTCGTTGGTAAATCTTCCTTTCTTGCTGCCGTTTGTAGCCAGAAGCAAGATGACTTTGTCGAAGACTTTCAAAGCTCTGGTGAGAATATCGAGATGCCCATTGGTGATGGGGTCAAAAGAGCCGGGATAAACAGCGATTTTCATAAAACCCTCCTTAAGGCAAGCACGTTCGTCTTGCCGTATTTGTAATGCCTTTCAAAAGGGAAGGCTTTATTCTCAAAGGGAATTGTCCCTTCATATTCAAGGATCAAAGTAGCCGCCTCGCTTAATAGGCCTTGCTCAAGAAGGAAGTCCACGGCGAGCTGATAGGACTCTTTCATGGCGTAAGGGGGATCGAGGAAGACGATGTCGAATTTCTTCTCTTCCTGCTTCGCTCTATTCAGGGCGAGGAAATAATCGCAGTTCCACACCGTCCCTTTGTTCTCTTTTAGGGTAAGAAGGTTCTTCTCGATGATCTTCGCCGCCGCGGGGCTTTTCTCCACGAATAGGCAACTAGAAGCGCCGCGGGAAAGAGTTTCAATCCCTAAAGCCCCGCTACCGGCGAAAAGATCCAGGACGCACGCGCCTTCAATGCGATCGCCAAGGCTCGAAAGCATGCTCCCCCGCACCATGTTTTTCGTGGGCAAGGTGCCTTCTTCTGGGGTGAGGATGATTCTGGAACGATATGTCCCCCCGATTATTTTGATCATAGCTTGCCTCCGCATTTGCGTTTCTCGCGATAGGGGGAGAAAAGAAGGAGATCGAGTTCGCGGTAAAGCCCCGCCAAGGGGGTGTAGGCCTTGCGGTAGGCTTCACTGCTTGGAAGCTCGTCGAGCTCCTTCTTCTTTATATATAGGTTACGCCAAGCGTCTTTGGTGGCGACAGAGTTCTCCCCATAATGGAACAAAGCCTCTTCGTAGGCTTCCGCAAGCCTGTCTTTTTCTTGGGACAGTTTGACGGCTTCTTCGTCTTTGTTCAACGCCTCTTCGGCTTTTCTAAGTTCGGCGAAACGCGGATCGCTTTGGATGGCTTCCTTCAGGGTGAGCAAGGCGCGATAGGTTCTTTCGTTCATAGCAACTATTTTAGAAGAATCCAAGAAGGCGGGATAGACTGAAACAAGCTCTGAACTATAAATAGCAAAGAAGAAACCTTGCCTTTTCCGCGCAAATTACCTTTCGTTTCAAGAAAGGCAGAGCGCCAAAGAAAAAAGCCGTTTTTGCCATTCTTTTCTTTTTGAAAGCCCGCAAAATCCAAATGCTTTCTTTAAGGAATCCCTCACCATAAATCAAAAGAGCAAACGTCTTTCTTCACCCGTGATATAATCCGCCCGTTATGTTGAAAATCGTAAAAGACCCCGCCCCAAGTTTAAGAGACAGATGCAAGGAGGTAGCTCTGCCTCTTTCCGAGGATCACCAAGAGCTCATCGACGATATGCTCCATTATCTCTTGTTGACCCAAGACCAGGCTTATTTGAAGAAGCACCCTGAGGTGAGAGAAGGCGTTGGGCTTGCCGCCCCCCAAGTCGGAAAGCAACTAAGGATGCTTGTCATCTCTTATCCGAATTACGACGAAAACGGAAAGGTAAACGGCAAGACCGAATATCAGTTGGTGAACCCTAAAATCACCACCACCTCTGTCCGCAAAGCCTATATCGACTCAGGCGAAGGCTGCTTGTCCGTAGATGAGTCCCATCCCGGTCACGTCATCCGCCACTTCAAGATCACGGTCGAGGCTTATGAGGCGAAGCTAAAAGAAAACATCACGATCGTCGCTAGAGGCTACGACGCCATCGTCCTGCAGCATGAGATCGATCACCTTGACGGCATTCTCTATTACGACCGCATCGACAAGAGGGATCCTAACAAAAAAATTCCTGGCGCTTACGTCTGCTAAAGGATTGCAAACGGGGAGGTGCGAGGCGCCTTCTCGTTTTCTTTTTCAAAAGAAAAGGCTTTCATGGAAAAAAGTTAGACAAGGCGAGAAAGAGGCGATATATTAACCGCGTCAGCCGATTCGAATATCTCTTGAAGTTGGTTCGCTCTTTTTACGGGAGGGTTAAGCATGTACAGTTCACCGGTTTCTATTTACGCGCTAGGGGGTCTAGGGGAGGTAGGCAAAAACACCTACTGCATCGAGAATGACCGTTCCATTATTTTATTAGACGCGGGCGTACGCTTCCCAGAAGCCAATCTTCCTGGCGTAGATTATGTCATCCCCGATTACTCCTATCTGAAGAACAACCGTTCCAAGGTGAAGGCTTTGTTCATTACCCATGGTCACGAAGACCATATCGGAGGCATTCCTTTCCTAATCCGTTCGATTTATGTCCCCGTCATCTACGCGCCGAAGCTCGCCTGCGCCTTAATCCGTCACAAACTGGAAGACGCCCGCATCAAAGACAACATCAAAATCGTCGAATACGATCAGGATTCCATCATCAAAGTCGGCGATGACTTCACCGTCACTTTCTTCCGCGTCACCCACTCCATCCCCGACGCTTACGGAATCGTGGTCAACACCGCCGAAGGGCGAATCGTCGATTCCGGCGACTTCAAAATCGATCTTACCCCCGTCGGACCAAACTTCGAGATCAACAAGCTCACCCGCTTGGGCGATGAGGGCGTTGATCTATTGCTCGCCGACAGCACCAACGCGGAGATCGAGGGCTACACGCCTTCTGAGACCGCGGTCAGAAAAGGCGTTGAGGAAATCTTTGAGAAAGCCCCGGGCCGCATCATCGTGAGCACCTTCTCAAGTAACATCAACCGCATCCAGCAGGTCGTCGAAGTCGCCGTCGCCCACAAGCGCAAAATCTGCATTCTTGGGCGTTCGATGAAAAACGTCGTTGGCATCGCCAGGGAACTAGGCTACATCAAGATTCCAGACGCCTCCGTCATCGAGGACGCAGAAGTCCGCAACTACAAACTCTCCGAGATCTGCATCCTTTGCACCGGCAGCCAAGGAGAGAAGCTTGCCGCGCTCAGCCGCATCGTCGCTGGGGAGAACCGCAACATCTATATCATGCCAGGAGACACCGTCGTCTTCTCTTCGAACCCCATTCCCGGAAACGGGGCTCTCGTCGATGCGCTCATCAATAATCTCGTAAAGCTCGGCGCGGACGTGAAGCAGAACGGCTTAGCTTTCTCGCTTCATTCCTCCGGCCACCCCTCCCGTCAAGAGCTTCGCCTTTTGCAGAGACTTGTCCGTCCGAAGTACTTCATGCCAGCGCACGGCGAATACCGCATGCTGCGTCTGCATGGGGAGGTCGCGATGCAACTCGGGATGGAAAAAGACCACGTCTTCATCTGCGATAACGGGGACGTCCTAACTTTGAAAAACCACGAGGTAACTAGAGGTGGCCACATCCAAGCGGACGCCGTCTACATCGACGGGAACGGCCTCGATGGAGTCACTGGCGTTGCTATCAATGACAGAGCGATGCTCAAAAACGAGGGCATGGCCGCCATCATCGTGACCATCGATTCCCGCAGAAAGACGGTTTTGGTTCCGCCGGTAGTCTATGCCAGGGGCTTCAGCGCCAGCGAAGCCACCCACGTCATCCGCCACGCGCAGATGCACGCTGATGAAGCTTTGAATGAAGCGCTGAAATCCTCCGGTCGCATCTCCTTCAGCAACATCAAAGCGTCCATCAAGGATACGGTCAGCAAATACATCTTTAGAAAAACCGGCAGAAAACCCATGATAATCCCCGTCATCATGGATGCCTCGGAGAATCGATGCTAATCCTAGCCAGCGCATCCCCCAGAAGAAAGGAGCTCTTGAAAAAAGTCGCTCCTTCTTTTTTGGTGATTCCCTCCAATTATGACGAGCGAAGCCTTCATCTAAGAGCCTGCGATCTGCCTTTAGAAGAAAGCAAGATGAAGGCATATGAGGTATTTTCCCGCTACCCTAACGAGGAAATCCTTTCTTGCGACACCGTCGTAGTCTTGCACGGGCGTGTTCTAGGCAAGCCAAAAGATGAAAAAGAAGCTATATATATGCTTTTAGAAGAGCAAGGACAGACCCAAACGGTCCTTTCGGGTTACACCTACCTAAGGGAAGGGAAGGAAATCAGCCGCACGGTCGCCACGAAAGTGCATTTCAATCCCTTGAGCGAAGAGCAAATCAGAGAATACGTGTCTACGAAAAAGCCCCTCGATAAGGCAGGGGCATACGGGATTCAAGATGGCTTCCCTCTCGTTTCTTATATCGAAGGAAGCTATGACAACGTGATGGGCCTTCCGACGGAAGACCTTTTGATCCACGTCAAGCCTTTTCTCCGAAAAGGATGAAGTAAAGATCCTTCGCGTCGCCTTTAGCGACCAAGGTCAAGCGATTGGACATCAAGATGAAGGCGTCCACGCCCGCTTCTTTGAGTTTCTCTTGATCGACGATTGTCGTGTCTTTAAGGGTGATCGCGATGCGGGAACCAACGAGTTTCTTATCCACGATGTTGCCTTCCCCTCCAAAGCAAGCGATATAGGTGTCTTTCGAGACAAGTTGCCTTTTGGGTTCTTTCTTCTTTTTCCCCGTGATGACCACTAAGACGACCGCAATAAGAAGCAGCCCCACAAGGATGAGAGCAAGCCACCAAGAGGAAGAAGAGAGCCAAGAAGCGAATTGTTGGGTGGGTTCATTTTTCATAAGCGTGGGTATAATAACACTCGAGGTAAGAAATATGTCGAACGCGATTGAAATTGAAGCCAAAGTCCTACTGAGGAAACAAGATTACGAAAAGCTCATCTCCCTATTCCCAAATGAAAAGGGGTATACCCAGACCAACTTCTACATCGACTCCGAGGAAAGAGCCCTCGCCAAAGAAGGCATCGCCCTTCGCGTAAGAGAAAAGAATGGAGCTTACGAGATGACTTTGAAGACCCCACTTTCTGAAGGCCTTTTAGAGAAGAACTGCCCCTTGAGTAAGGAGGAATTCGAATCGCTCTATAAAGGGAATTTCCCCGTGAAAGACATCGCGCGTTTCCTCATGATGCTTGATATCGATGTCTCCTCGCTCAAAATCCTAACTTCTCTAACCACTTATCGCATCGACGTCCATTATGAGGATGGTTTGCTCTCCGTCGACAAAAACGATTATTCCGGCAAAATCGATTACGAGGTGGAACTCGAATACAATCACTTGGATGGTGCTCAGAAGGTTCTCAAAAGCCTTCTAGACCAAAACGGCATCCCCTGCGAATTCAATAAAGCCACTAAAGTCCATCGCGCGATGAAAGCGATTGGGAAATAGTAAAAAACGAGTGCACGTGGCACTCGCTTTCATTTATGGCCATCGCAATCTAGATACTTTGGACAGGCGAGGCAAGCTTCGTCGGCGATACGCCGAGCACGCGGAATGAAGGTGCGGATCTCCTCGCTGTTGTAGCCGACTTGAATGCGGTGATCATCAACGATGATCGGGCGTCTAAGCACGGTGGGATTCTCGCGAATAAAGGCGATGAGCTCAGAAATTTTCATCGAATCGAAATCGATTTTCTGCTCTTGAACGATTTTTGAGCGGGGCGAGATGATATCGTCGGTCCCGTTTTCGGACTTGATGATCATTTCCTTTATCTCATCCGGAGTAAGGCCGCCGAAGATATTGTGGTCGACGTAAGGGATTTTCTGTTCGTCGAACCATTGTTTTGCTTTGCGGCAACTCGCACAACTAGGAGAGGTATAAATCTTGATCATAGCGGCGTTAGTATAGCGGAGGAACGCTGAAATGCCAAAGACATATACCCTTTCTTTCGTCGGAAGGCCTAATGAATGCGCCTTCAAATAAGTAGGCCATACAGCCTTTTCCATAGTAGAATGACTCGCCATGGAAGAAGGAAGGAAACTCATCGTCGCGGATTGCGATGGCACATTGCTTAGAGACGATTACTCCCTTTCTAAGGAAACCGTTTCTTTCATCTCCTCATTAAAAGAGAAGGGCATTCTCTTTGTCTTAGCCTCAGGCCGCCCCCCTAGGGCCATGCTTCCCCATTACCAAGAACTAAAACTAGAGACCCCCGTGATTTGCTACAACGGAGGCCTTGTTTATTCCCCTTTTGACAAAAACTACAAAATGGAAAAACGTCCATTTTGCAAGGAAGTGGTACTTGAAATCTACGCAAAAGCGGCTCCTTTTCTCCTTGGAATTCAGGCGGAAGAGGGTAAGAACATCTATTGCTTAAACGAGGACCCTGATCTTGAATCCTACTTTTGGAAAGAAGGGATGAAGATCCGCCTTGGCGACATTTCAATGTTGCTTGACAAAGACCCGTTCTCCGTCGTTTTCAAATGTAATGAAGAAGACGACCGGAAGTTAGAGGCTTTCGTGAGCAGCCATTTCCCTTTGTCGTGGCGTCATTGGACGGGTTCGCTATATTCTGAGCTTTATTATCCCGATGCGAACAAAGGATCGGGCCTGCGTTCCATCATGAGGCATTTTGGGATTGAGAAGGAAGACTGCTACGCCTTCGGAGATTCTTTGAATGACCGGGAAATGCTTCTTGAAGCAGGCCATCCTTTCCTAATGAAGAATTCCAAAGCCAAAGGCTTGTTCGAAGAATTTCAAAGCACCGTCAAAACAAACGACGAAGACGGAGTGCTTTTTGAGCTGAAGCGCCTCGGCTTCTGATCCCATTCAAAAAGCCCCAGGCGAAAATTCACGAGGGGCGTGTATGCGTTCTGCTCCGCTAAGCAGGAAGCCCGAGCTTCTTGATGAGATAATTCCAGATAGAAGAGACTTTGCCCTCAAGGCCTTCCTTCTCTTTGGAAACCGCCTCGATGTAGAATTTGATCTTCGGCTCGGTGCCACTAGGACGGACAGTCACCGTCGAGCCATCATCCAAGACATACTTCAGAACATTGGATTTCGGGAGCCCGACGATCGGCTCGGTCTTGCCATCCTCATGAGTGATGACATCAAGCTCGTAGTCACGAATCTCTTTGACGGCGATTCCATCGATTTCCTTAAGCCCTTCCTTGCGGAGATCTTCCATCATCTTGTCCATCTTGATGTGGCCGCTTAAGCCTTCGAAATAGACGTTCTCGCAACCGGTGCTGTGATAGCCGTATTTCTTCTCAAGATTCTCATAAGCGATATCAAGAGGCATGTTCTTTCTCTTGTAGTAAAGAGCCATCTCGGTGTAGAGGAGGATCGCCTGAATGCCATCCTTGTCTCTGACGAAGGGGGAGATGAGGCAGCCATAGGATTCTTCGTAGCCAAATAGGAAGGTGGGACCATGGCCTAGTTTTTCATAATAGCCGATGCGGTCGCCGATGAATTTGAAGCCCGTGAGGAAGCTTTCGACGCCCACCCCGAAGGCTTTGGCGATGTCCGCGCCTTGGCTGGAGGTGACGATGGTGTCGTAGATGACTCCGTCCTTAGGAAGCGTGCCCGCTTCTTTCTTCGCGGAGAGGATGTAATCGATGAGCAAGGCGCCGGATTGGTTGCCCGTCAAGCGCTCATAGGTGCCTTTGCTGGAAAGATAGGCAAGCCCGCAGCGATCGCCGTCAGGATCGGTCATCACGCAGAGATCCGCGTGGTATTTCTTCGCGTATTCAAGGCTAAGCTCCCAGGAAGCCGCAACTTCGGGGTTCGGGGACTTCGTGGCCCCAAAAGAGGGGTCGTGGACGCACTGCTCTTTTACCGGGATGATCTCGTAGCCGAGTTCGGTGAAAACGCGCATCGCGTTCTCATAGCTCGCCCCGTGCTGCGGGGAATAAACGACTTTGAAGCCCTTCTTGTCGAGCTCAGGATGGATTTGGATATCTTCAACGAGGGCGCAATAGGAATCGTCGATGTTCTTATTGAAAATGATCTCAGCGCCTTCTCCGCCTTTTTCCATTTCGATCGCCAAAGGGTTGCCCAAATTATCAAGGATCTCCAAAAGAGGAGCGATCGCGTCAGGAGTGAGCTGGCAGCCGGTCTCGTCATAGACTTTGAATCCGTTGTATTCCTTGGGGTTATGGGAGGCGGTGATCATGATGCCGCCGGCGCAATGCGCGTATCTCACCGCGTAGCTTAATTCAGGGACGGGGCGAAGCGAATCAAAGAGATAGGTTTTAAAGCCGAGATCGTTCAAGATGCCGGAGCAAAGCAGGGCGAATTCTCTGGAATAAGCCCTGTTGTCATGGCTGATGGCCACCCCTTTGCTTTCGGCGTCTTTGACGCTCTTCCTCAAGAAAAGCCCCAAGCCATATGCGGCTTTTCCAATCGTGAAGCGGTTGATGCGGTTAAGTCCTAGACCGAGTTTTCCCCTCATGCCTCCAGTTCCAAAAGGCGCTTCCTGGAAGAAGGCGTCTTCTTTCTCTTCTTTCGAGAATGAAAGGAGAGTGGCTTTCTCTTCCTTGCTAAGCAAGGGCGAGGAGAGCCATTCTTGATAGCTTTTTTCAATGTCCATAGTTGTACCTGCCACGGGTTATTCTAGATTATTTAAGGTTAGCTTATCAATGATTTGACGCTCTTCTTTGGGAAGAGGGGAAACGAATTCTTTCCCTGATAAAGGCTGCAAAACCCCGCTCAAATTCCCAAATGAGATTTTATAGGCGTGCAAAAACTGATTTTCTAATCCGGTGATTTTCTTCACTTTTCTGCAATCGGCGAAGTCTCCGTATTTCTCATCCCCCACAATCGGATGCCCAATCGAAGCAAGGTGAACCCTGATCTGATGGGTCCTGCCCGTGATGAGGTCGCATTCTATGAGGGTGTAATTCCCGTAACGTTCGACGGCTTTGTATCTCGTAAGGGCGGTCTTCCCTCCGTTAGCGAGGGAGCAAACGGAGACCCTTCCGGAGATCTCGTCTTTCTTCAAAGGCTTGTTGATCTCTCCTTCCCCTTCTAAACCGCCAAGCACCAAGGCGAGGTAGCGCTTGGAGATTCCTTCTCTGGTTTTGAAAAGGTCCGTCAGAGCCTTTAGCCCTGCGTCGGTCTTGCCATAAACGACGATTCCAGAGGTATTGCGGTCAAGCCTATGCGCGGGAGAAGGCGTAAAGGAAGCATCTTCAGGGTTGTAATCCCCTTTTAGATAAAGGTAATCAAGGACCGCGTTCCCTAAGGTTTCTCTCACGCCTGTTTTATCTCCATAAACCAGAAGGCCTTTGGGCTTAGACACGATGAGAACATTCTCGTCCTCGTAAAGTATCGGGTAAGGGAATGGCTTCTTTTCCGCGGGGCGGGGCTTGCGGAAATCTTCTAGTTGCTGGTCGGTCACATAGATGCGGAGAACATCCCCTTCTTGAAGGATATAGTCTTTTTTGATCCAGTGCCCATTGGCTTTGATGTCTTTCTTCCGAAACGCTTTATAGATGTATCCAAGAGGGGCTTCGGAAAGATATTTCTTCACGAATTTCTCCGCTTTTTGTCCTGCGTTGTTGCTGGTGATAGTCACTTCTTTCATGGCGGGGAAAGTATAGCCCAAAAAGAGCGTTTTCGTTCCTCCCTTAGCATAGAAAAAGGTTGGGATTATGTCAGTTTCTCGTTATACTCTAGGTGGAGAAACTTATGACGCTTCGAAACGTACTGGCCCAAAAGAAACTAACCGTTTATCAGTTATCAAAGAAAACGGGGATACCGAAAACGACCCTTTTCAATATATTCAATGGCCAAAGCGACATCATGGAATGCAGGGTTAAGCACATCGCTAAAATCGCCGAGACTTTTTCAATGTCCATCGAGGAAATTCTAAAGTTGGACCCGATTCCGTATAATGCCTTTTTCGAAAGCAATCTAACGGGCAGCCTAAAAGAGAGCATCGAGCTTTTGAAAACAAAAAACAAAAAGAGTTCTCTTTACTACGACTGCTATTGGTGCCAGGCGAATAGCGATATCAATATCGACGAGGTCGAAGGGATTATTTCCCATGAGCAAGCGGAGTACTTAAGAAACAAATATTTATGGGGCGATTAATATGAAATTGATGAACTTTACGAATCTTCCAACGAAGAAAAAATCTTATGGCGGAGCCAACGGAAGCAAATTGAGCGTCGTTATAGACAGCGACACTTACATGTTGAAGCTTTCGTCGCACGCCGAGAAAAACAACAACATGTCCTATTCCAACTCCGCCATCTCCGAATATCTAGGCTCCCATATTTTTAATATGGTTGGCATAGAAGCTCAAGAAACCATCCTTGGCGTCTATACTTATAAAGGCATCGACCGAATTGCTGTGGCCTGCAAGGATTTTACTGGGACAGGGTTTGTCCTTCAGGATTTCGCATCCTTGAAGAACCAAATCATCGATTCGAGTTCCAATGGTTTGGGAACCGAGTTGGAGGACATTTTGGAAGCAATTGAAAAGCAAACGTTTTTAGACCCAAAGGCATTGGCGAGCCACTTTTGGAGCATTTTCGCAATCGACGCCTTGATTGGCAACTGGGACCGCCACAACGGAAACTGGGGATTCCTTTATAACGAAGTGAAAGACGAACTCAAACTGGCTCCGATCTTTGACTGCGGATCATGTCTTTTCCCGCAAGCCGATGAGAACATGTTCAAATTATGCTTGAGAAGCGAAAGGGAATTCAAAAGCAGAATATACGATTTCCCAACCTCATCCGTTAAATTAAACGGCAGGAGAATCAATTACTTCAATTTCATAAAGTCGCATACATACAAGGGATGCGACGAGGCTTTCGTGGTAATGAAGGATAGGGTAGACCTCGCTCGGATAGATGAGCTAATCGACGATGTGCCTTGTGCAACTGACGCACATAAAACATTTCTAAAGAAAATTCTCAAATCCAGATTTGAAACTTTCTTCGTCCGCTGCATGAAATAAAGTAGCGCAAAACTCGCTTAAATCACCATCTCTTCAATCTCTTGAAGTGCATTTTTCTCCGCGTCGTAAATCACGGTTTTTACTTCGAATCTCCCGAAAGAGAGTTCGATTGAGGCCCCGCCAATCGCTAAGGAGGATTGTTTTGGGGATTCGTCGTTATTGAACAAACGAGCGACGTAAGTTCCCTCTTTCTCCCTTTGCTTAAAGGCGACGAGCTCAATTTCAGGGTTGCTAAGGAGGAACGCAACTTCCTTCTCCGGGATATGATAATCCGTTGGGAAAACATTGAGGGCGAAGGGCTTCATCAGGAAAAGCTTCGCCTCGTTCGGGAGATCGGCTTTCTTGAAAACGCCGATTCTGTAATGGTAATCGCGTTGCCCTTGATCAAGGTGATCATAGTAACGGTTCGGATGGACGAGCGGCCTGTCTTCGCCCATCGGGTGAGCACAGTAGCAAGCGTGACGGAGCAGAGAAAGATAGATGGTGCCATCTTCATAGCAAGATCCGTAGGTGCTCTTATTGAGGATCCCAAAGACCTTTCCTTCTCCGAAATCGACGTATTGGAAACGTTGGCTCGCGCTTTCTCTACCGTCTTCATGCAGCCTTTCCTGCCCGAAGATCTGCTCCCCGAAGTATTCTCCTCTCTCTTTCAAAGGGAGAGCAAGTTTGAACATCTTACTGGCCCCGATGGAGTAGATAGAAGCATGCACATCCACCGTCTTTTCTTCTTTGTTGATCGTATAGCAGATCCTCGCGCGACTCTCCCCTTCTTTAAAGAAGGATTCGACGCGCATCATCACGGGGCCGTCTTCAAGGAGTTGGATGGGCCGCAAGCTTTTGAAAGGCCCTTCTTTTTCGACTTCGCTTAGCAAAGGAAGCGGGTGCCCGTTCTTCCCCAAATGCTTCAAGTCCTCTTTGCCCATGGCCCAAGGGTCGTCGTGGTCTTCGAAGATATAAGGAGCGAACAGCCCTCCTCCCGCGTATTCCTTGCCGTTTAAAACAAAGGATTCCAATAAGCCGGTTTTCTTGGAGATTCGGACATAGAAATCCTTGCCTTCATAAACAATATCTTCCGTAACAGGAGGGAATTTCTTGGCGGATTTCCCTTGCTTGATGGCCACGAAGGCGTCAAAACGGTTCATGGACATCGGCTCTAAATCCGCCATAAAGGCGACGCGAAGGCGCCAAACGGAGTTGATCATCGAACGCTCGGCGATGTTTTGGCTGACGAGAACGTTCCCGTTTATGTCTTTGACGGTGATCTCCGCATAATCCTCTAGCCCCATATTATGCGCGGGCAAGGTCCACTCCCCCTCGACAAGGGTATGCTCTTTTCTTGAGGAAGAGGAGAAAACAAACAGAGGATAAGCTCCCTCGGTTGCTTTCTTGAAATTTTTGGCCAAGGCGAAGAAGGCTTTTGCCTTGCATTTCTCATATCCTCTCATCGCGCGGTCGAGCAAACGGATGCCGTACTCCATATTGTCTTTGATCGCATCTCCAGGGAGGATGTCGTGGAACTGGCTGAAAAGAAGGTCTTCCGTCGCCTCATGAAGCTCTTCCTTCGGATAGTCCATCCCCATCTTGAGGGAAGCCATGGAGCAAATCTTCTCCGTCTCCAAAAGAAGCTTCTCCGCTTCGATGTGGCGGGTTTTGAAGTCGCTCGAAGAAGTGTAGCAGCCGGGCATAGAAGGAATAAGGGATTCCCTGCAGACGTAAGTCGGCTCAATGTCGTTGAAGAATTCCTTCAAGGTGCTGTGCTTGTATTCGATGTCCTTGCTCTCTTTCATGAGCTCCGCCAAATCGCCGAGATCTTTTCTGGAAGGTCCGCCGCCATGGTTGCCCACGCCCCACATCTGAAGGACTTTCTCGTGCTTGTCGTTCTTGCCTCCCCAAATCTCCGCGCATTCTCTCGCGTGCCCCATCGCCGTGTTATAACGGAAGCACCTCGCGGCTTTGATCCTGGAGCCATCATACCCCTCCCAGATGAACTGCTCGTCCACCCAGTCCTTCTCGAATTCGAAAGGACGCATGAAGACATAGGCGTCTTGGCCGCACTTCTTCATGATCTGGACCAGGCCTCTGCTGTGCCCAAAGGGATCGAAGTTCGTCGCGACGTTCGGGAAATAGCCAAACTTATCCAGGAAGTACTCTTTCCCGTATTGAAGCTGGCGCACGATGGACTCTCCGCAAGGAAGCATGCAGTCAGGCTGAAGGTACCAGCCGCCGCTGATGTTCCATCTTCCTTCTTTCACGGCTTTTTGGATGTCCTTGAATAGCCCGGGGTCATATTCCTCCACCCACTCATAAAGGTTGGCTTCCCCGTGGTTGAAGGGGTAATCGAAATCCTTTTGGAGGTTGAGGGCGCTCGCGAATGTGCTTAAGGCGCAGCTCGCCCCTTCCTCGAACTCCCAATGCCACATCGGGTCGATATGCGCCGCGGCGACTAAGTAGACTTTCTTCATGGTTTTTGCTCCTCCTGGATTTTATCCTCCCCTATTTCGTTGTCTTCCTTTTTCTTGCGCTCATTCTTGTCTTCTTTTAGCCCTTTCTTGTAGAGGGTGGGGTAATTCTCTTTGTTGAGATAGCAATCAAATTTAGAAAGGGCGAAGCCAGCGAAAGCAAGTTCATAAACCGGGGTGAGAAAACCCAGCAGGAAAAGGATGATGTCATAAGCCACCAAAGGAAGGGGGACGAACCCCAAAAGATAATGGGTCAAAGGCAACAAGGCGAAAAGGAACATCCACAGGAAATGCTTAAGGGCGAATTTGCTTCCGTTGGAGAAATAGCTTTTCACGTGGCTATAGGAATAAAGCGGGAGCTGCGCCAAACTGAAGCAAAACAAAGGGTAGACGATAAGGCAAAACGCCCCAAGGGCAAGGAAATAGAAAACCCCTGCGAAAGAGAAGGATCCAGAAATGGAGCCAAGGTAGACCAATAACATTCCAACCGCCCCATAAAGAAGCCCAAAGAGGGGAAAGAGGATGTGCCATCCTTCGAAGAAATCCTTCCAAAAGAGCACCCCTTCGCCTAGATAAAGCCTCCGATAAACTTTGCTTAAACCCCCGAAAGCGCTGAAAGGGAGAATCAAAGAAAGGGCTTTGATGGTTTCGAACACCATCGAATAAGCGAGCTGATCCGCTTCCGCATGAGCGGACAAATAATATTGGCTATAGATCGTCACGCCCAAATAAGGAGCAAATAGAAGCAAAAGGAAAAAGCAAAGCAAAAGGAGGAGTTTCCATTCTTCCTTCAAGATGCGAAAGAACTGCTCTTTTCTATCAGAGGGAAGGTCGTCTTTGGTGAAATCCTTTTCGGAAGGAATGACCCCTTTCTTATGGAAGGGCATGGAAAAGCTCCTTCGCTAGGACGAGGCAGAGATCGCTTTGGCTGCTCTCATCGAGCGAGCCAAGATGGACGGAACTCTTCCGGAAGAAGCAGTAATACGTCCCCTCCGGAATCTCGAAATAAGGGTTCTCGACCAGATTAGCCTTTAGGCCATAGGTAACTCCATCCACTTGATACCCTTCCGCCACGTCAAGGGAACCCAAAGAAGCGAATTCGCTCATATCCTTCTTGGCCAAATATTCGCTAGAAAAAAGCAGGAGATCGCTACTCGCGGCCCAAGTGGAGTAATAGGTTTGGTACTCATTAGACGAAGGGTCGAAAGAAAGCGCGCTCGCTCTTTTGATCGCGGGGTCCACTTCTTTGATGTGGCTTTCTAGCTCTAAGGATTTAACCTCCCCATAAGGAACGTCCATGAACAAGGAGAAGGTCTCCCTCGCGCTGGGGGTGGTTTTCAGCTCAATCCCAAAGCACAGCCCAAGGCCAATAAGGATGCAAGAAACCACTAAAATGCCCCAATAACGCCGCAAAAGCTTCCCCAATCCGAATTTAGGCATGCTCAATCTCCTTGATGTAAAGCGAGACAATCAGGAAGCGGTAAGACTTGTTCTCCTCGAAATCAAACGCCTTCCTCTTGTCGGAAGAGACATAGAAAATCTTCTTTTCCTCCGGGGCCAGTTCCACCTCGATTTCATAAACCTCAAAGCTATTCGCGAGGGTGATGGGATAGTCTTTGATTGAAAGGATGGTCCCTTCATAGGGCTCCCCCTGCTCCTTCAGAATCTGACGGTAGAGATAAAGCCCGTCCAAGCGGTGCTTCCTCTGCACGAAAAAGAGGAACGACAAGCAAAAAGGAACAAGACTCAAGAAGCAGCCAAAGACCATCCAAAGAAGCTTCGTCTCATAGGTGGATAGGAAAAGAGAAAGAGCAAAGGCAATCAAAGCAAAAACCAGAAAGAGAATCGCCAAAATCAAACTGGTCTTGCTTTTCTTCTCGAATAGAGTCGCCTCCTCTTGGGAGTAGAAGACCGCTTTCATCTTACCTCCACCCCCAAAGAATCCACGTAGGAGGTGAATTCTTTTTGGCCGCCCGAAAGGGTGATTCTCCCTTTCTCCATCACGGCGAAGCACTCGCCCATCAAATAGGCTTCCCTCAAGGAATGGGTGACGTAGAGGACGCTCGCGCCCTCTTTCTGAAAGACCCTTTTGATATCTAAAAGCATCGGGTAACGGCTTGCCTCGTCGACGTTCGCGAAAGGCTCGTCTAAGAGATAGAGCTCGCTTTTTTTCACAAGGGCTTTCGCTAAAGAGGCTCTTTGGCATTGCCCCAAAGAGACTTGATTCGGACGCCTCGATAGGCAATCTTCGATTCCTAAGGAAGAAGCGGAATCAAAAACACGTTTTCTTATCTCCTCGCCTTTAGCAAAGCCCCCCTTCAAAGGGAAGGCGATGTTCTGAAACAAGGTCAAATGGGGGTATAAGGCGATATCCTGGTTCACATAGGAGAAATTGCGGTTTTTCGTCGGGATCCCAAGCAGGTTTATTCCGTCTAAGCAAATCGTGCCTTCATAAGGTATCAACCCTAGAATAGCCCGCAAAAGCGTCGTCTTTCCTGAGCCAGACTCGCCGACTAAAACGCTTATCTTATTTAAAGGCAATGTCAAAGAAAGGCAATGGAGGATTTCTTTCTTTTGGTCTTTTTTGCCTAAGGAGAAGGTTAAGGAAGTAACGGCGAGGTTTCCCATGACGCATCAATTATCGTTCAAAATACCAGAGGAGACAAAGTAGCGATACCAATTCGCGTAAGTGGCATCCGGATCGTCGATGATCTTGTCGCCCACGTATTTGGGGAGATGCCTTTCTTCTAGCTCATCAATCTGATCAACCTCCCCCTTTTGGTAAGAGGTCAGCACGTCAATCACGTAGCGGATTCTTTCTTTCAACCCCCCTAAGCGAAGGAGCTGCTTCTCGTAGCCAAAGGCCTTGTTCTCTTTCGCCCATTGCTTCTCGTAGGCTTTGATGAAACCTTCTAGGGCGGCATGGGCCTTCTTGGCCGTTTCAATCTCAGGGGTCAAATCTCTTTTAGCCTCGTAGCCTTCCCTTATCTTTCGCCCAAGCGTGCAAAGATATTGATCGGTATCCGCAAGATGATAGAGGGTATCGAACATATAGCCGAAGTCTTTTTGCCCGCGGAAAGAGGAAAGACGTTCCATCGCTTTTGCGTATAAGGATTCGTATTTGTCCAAGGAGCACTCCATCATGGGGTCTTGCAGCAAGTCCGAGTAGAGATGGATGAGCGAGAGGCTGTTCCGTTTCTCTTTGTAGTCCACGTTTGGATCAAGAATGGATAAGGCATCCACGTTCATGAAATCATCAAAGCTCATCCCCGTCGCTTCAAGAAAGATTTTCTTCGTTTCTTCACTCAACCTCTTCCCATTCGCGACTAGTCCGGCGTAGAAAAGCCCAGGGAGGGTGGTGAATTGCCCCGCATCCCCCGCTCCATCCCCCCAGCCTGTGACGAGGTAGTCATCCAAATCGTATTTTTTAGCAACGTTGATTTGCTCTTCCACCGCCGCCATCGAATAGGTGTTAAGGGGAGAGAAGCCCACCCATTTGATGATGCCTCCGCAAGAAGAAAGGCGCTCGGGGGAGAGTTTTTTGTACAGGCGGATTTTCTCTTCGGCCTTCTCTTTCCCTAGTTTCTCATACCCCCAATAGGTGGGGATCACGTTATCGGGGATCGAGCAGGAATAATGCTCCTCATCCTCATGGTAGGCGTTCTCAAGCATATCCGCCCAAATGAAGCAGGTATAGCCGTATTTCCTCGCGATCTCCGAGACCCTTTTAAGATGCTTAGAGATGATGGAGGATTTCTTCTCATAGCCAAAGCGATTGATGTATCTTCCTCTTCCGAGATGAAAAGCCTCATCCATCCCGATGTGGATCTTCTTGGAGGAAAAGCATTCTGAGATGTTTTTGAACATCTCTTCGATGAAGGAATGGACCTTCTCGTCCCCGACAAGAAGGATATCGTCGATGTCGAAGAGTTCGTTGAAACCATCCCCGGCCTGCAGCCTTCCCAAATGGGCGAGGGTCTGAATGCAGGGGCGAAGCTCCATGCCTTTGCTTTTGCAATAGGCATCGAGCTCTTTGATCTCCTCATGGCGATAACGCCCTCTCATATAGCCAAAATAAGGCTCTTCCTTGATCTCATAGGTATCTTCGGTGTACAGCATCAAATAGGAATAGCCAAACACAGAAAGGAAATCGACTAATCGCTTCAAGGTGGATAGCTTCGCCACCGCCCCGCGGGAGCAGTCGATCATATATCCTATTTCTTTGATTGTTGATTTCATAAGGTACCTCTGAGGTAAAGAAAGGGCAAGGGAGCTTCCGCCCCCTTGCCAAGAACGAACGTTCGATTAGTTTTCGTGCTTCTTTTTGAAGACGAAGAAGGCGCCTCCGGCGACTAAGGCAAGCGCGCCGGCGCAAATGGCGGCAGCATAGATGTTGGAGCTGCTGCTAGAGCCTTTCAAGATGAGGGAAGAGGATTTCTTCGTGACGATGTTGTTCGAAGTATCGAGCGCATCGCCGTTGGCGGCGGCCCAGGCAAGCAAACGGGCTTTCGCATCGGTATAGCCAGAATAATTGAGGAAGGCGTACTTCTGATTCTCACTCAAAGCGTTATAGGCGGTTTTGACGTCGGAGTAGATGGCAGCGCAAGCGCCAGTGCCTTCACCATCATAATCGGCCTCGCCCATATGCATATTGTTGCTGATGAAGGTTTTGACCGGGCCATAGATCAGGTCTTGAGTGCTCGTCGTGGTTCCGCCAACAATCTTATCGTTCATGATGGTAACGTAATAGTCATTTTCAAGATAACATCCATATCCTTCATTGTATCCACCAAACAAAGTGCCTTTTGGAAGATAGAAGGATACAAATTTATCAGTGCCGGTCGTCGTACCTAAACCTGAGAAATTGAAGAGGAAATGTTCCGTCCCGGAAAGATCCGTCGAGCCTTCGATTCCACCTCCGGCTCCATAAAGATTTAATTCATGACCATCGCTATCGCCGTTATAGGCGAGCGAATAGGTGTTAGAATCGTCGAAGGAATAGTAGAATGCGTTTGCGCTATAAACGCTCGTCGATTTCCAATTACTCGTTTTCGTATAGCTGGCAGAAATCCAGTACCGCGACCATTTAGAAGAGCCATCCGCGGAGGACCCTATGTCGATTCTTCCTGTTGCGCCATCAGCTAAGCTAAAACTAGGAATTTCGCTATTCCACGCGCCTGCTCCGGTATCTACACTAGTACCTCCGTGCTGGAAAATCCAAGTTGCACTGTCGGAGCCCGCGGATTGCCTTGCCTGCCACCAGTTATAGTCTTTTTCAAGAACGTATTTAGTCTCATCGGTTTCAAACAAGACAGTCCCGGCGTTCAAGCGCCAATGATGGTAGCCGGTACCATTAGGGTAAGTGCTTCCCCAACCAACATACATCAAATCCGTATCGGAGGGGAAAACAGTCAAGCCCATTATGTATGAGGCGTTATTATGAGTGACATTGATTTCTCGCCAATAACAATCGCCTTTCCAGTCGGAACCGCTCTCACCCTCGATGGGTTTGTCAATGTTGAGCAACATATTGTCGCTGTTAAGACCGGCTTGAGTGGTGACATTAACGTACTCAATCGTCTTCTCTCCATCCGCCTTAACCGCTGCGGCAGAATTGGCGGAAGATGCTAAGACCCCCCCTGCAATTCCAAGGGATGCGACCATCGACAGGCTCGCGACTAGGATGATGTTTTTTTTCTTCATATTTCTTTCTCCTTTCTTTTTTATATGGAATAAATATGAATCTTCTTATAAGAGCCACTTCTTCTTGAGAAGGAGCGGGACGAGGATGGAGACGCCTAGAGTGGGGGCGCAGACGGCGGAGGCGACGATGATTTGAACATTGTCTTGGCTGATGCTCTCTTCCTTCTTAGGGATCTCCACATAGAAGGTGCCGTAAACCGAGCTGATGTAGCAAGCACTGCCCTTGCTATTAGAAGTGGCGTCGCTGATGATTTTGTAGGTGAAACCATTATCCTCGTTTACGGGCACGCTTTCAATTGCATAGCAGCGCTCGCAAAGGCGGGAAATCGTCTTCTCGCTTTCGTTTAGTTCCCAGCTGCCGTAGCGATGCCCAAGGGCGGCAATGGTTTTCTGCTCCTCGACGATTTCTCCGCAGACGGAGCACTTCTTGCCCTCGCTTAAGCCAGACTCAGTGCAAGTGGCGGCT
The DNA here is from genome assembly GCA_963658395.1 of Lachnospiraceae bacterium. Classification (GTDB taxonomy): domain Bacteria; phylum Bacillota_I; class Bacilli_A; order RFN20; family CAG-826; genus Alloenteromonas. Next base: position 22,363 of record CAVKPZ010000017.1, read on the forward strand.
TTGGAGCCAAGCTTCACCAGGGTATGGCGTTTGGGCAAGACAAGGTCGGATTCATTTACCTCCTTAAGCTCGCCGTCTTCGCTTAGATAAAGCTTATGGCAGGTTGTGCACTTCTTGTGGCCGCGTACCCCATCGCTCGTGCAGGTATAAGGAATCTCATCCACATCGACAAGCTTATGAGAGGCAGGTATCACGAGCTCATCCTCATCGACTAGGATATAGCTCCCCCCTTCTTTTTCGGCCAAAGAGGAGCAGCGGGAACATTCATAATGCTCCTTCATGCCGGGCAAATCGCAAGTCGAGGGGGTCTCTTCAACGAAAACGAAGGCGTGCTCGACGTCGACCTTGACCTCGCTTTCGCTGCAGGAGCGATAAGCGCCGCCTTCTTTTAGGAACATCTCATCCTCATGGCCAAGGCGAGAGCAGGTATAGTACTCGACGTTCCCAGGATGCCCGCACATGGCTTCATGGCGAACGTAATCATGAGGCATGCTGTAGAGTCCTGAGATTGAGCCGTCTTTCATGATTTCAAAATAGGTATCGTTTTCAATCATGACGCCGTAACCGTTGTTCCAGCCGCCAATCAAAGTCCCTTTCGGAAGGAAGATGGAGACGTAACGAGAAAAGGTGCCATCACTGCTTTCCAAAGCCTTGAAGGGGATGTAAGTGAGCTCCGTGCCGCGGGTGGCGCTAGGGATCTTATCCATCCACCAAAAAGCGCCGCCACTTACTTGCGTGTAATCGATCAGCTTATAGCCGCTGCCATCGCTATCCGCATAAAAGAGGTTCGCGTTCCAGGGGTTCTCGTTGCCAGACCAATCGCCTTTTTCATAAGGCAGATAAACCGTCCACACGCCAAGGTTTGGATTGGCCCCGCTATTGCTCATTGCGCCCGCGAGTTTCAAAGAGGGAGCCTCGCTAAAAGCATCCGCAATCACATCTGCTCCGCCGTGTTGGAATACCCAGGTACAGGAAGAAACATTCCCATTGGCGCTGCTCGTCCACCAGAAGTTATAATCGTTTTCAAGAACGTACTTCGCCGTATCGGTCTCGAACAAGGCGGTTCCCGCTTCAATGTGGTAATGATGGTAGGAATAATCCCCACTCCCCGGCTTTTCTCCATTCCAGCCTAGACTTATGGAAGAGGGGTCGGAAGAGTTGTATAAGGTCGTGCTAGTCTTCGCTTTGTTATTTACGTACCAAGTGAAATCATAATTTTCGAAGGAAGGGAGGACTTTGTCGGTTTTTAGCAAAACCGTGTAGTCTCCGATCGCGGCTTCCGTGGTGATATCGAAATAGACGGTCTCCTTCTCCCCTTCCGCTTTGACTTCGACATTAGGAGAAAGAAGGGCAGGTCCTAGGCAAAGAGAAAGAGCAAAGGAAGTAAGCAAAATGGAAAAGACGGATTTTCTCATCACTCGGCCTCCCTAACGAAGTGGGCGCGGAAGTTATCGAAGTAAACGACGCGCCTCTCGCTATAGTATTCGCCTCGATCAAAGATGAAGTTCAGGGTGTTGAATTCCTTCGAGTCGAAAGCGCTCAAATCGAGCTTGATGTGGTTGGCTCCTGGCTTCAAGGTGAAGCTAATCAAAGTCGTGTCCTTTGAATAATAAACGTTCGTGTTGGAAAAGCGGACGGGGAGGTCGTAGCTCATCGCGTTATAGAAATCCGCCTCAAGGTAATCAACGTCGCTGAAGTTGCTCTTCTGGAAGTAAGATGCGCCGGTGAAGATCGTCATGACGGGGTCGAGTTTCTTAAGTGTCTCCCCCCTGCCGATGATCTCCATCTTCATGGCTTTGTCGCCATGGGTGACGTAAGAGGAGTCACCAGTAAGGGAAATCGTGCCGAACTTGTTCTCGTAGCGGATCTGCGCGATCTGGTTGTAGTTCTCGAAGTCGCCAAGCATCAAATACTTCTCGCCGTTTTCCTCCACCTCGACGTTCTTCACGTCTTCCTTGACGATGAGGGTCTGCTTATTCCCTTGGGCGATCTCCTCCGCGTTTTTAGAGGCACTTACCTCGCCGAAATCAGCAGTCGAATCGTCCTCGTAATGCTTCAAGGTGCGGTAGGCGCAGTCATCGAGATAAAGGGTCAAGGAAGAGGGGTTGCCTTCTTCGTCGAGGACGTTTGGGAGGTAGAAGCGGAATTCCTCAAGATTATCCAAGGAGCGGATGCTCTCCTGAATCGAAAGCTTCACATTGTTCCATCCCTGGCTCAGATAGACGTCGCCGACTTCGATGTTGTAAGTCACCGCGCTCCCATAGGAGGCTGAGACGCTCATCTTGTAGCTATCACCCATGTCCTTGGGGAGATAAAGGAAGAAAGAAAGTTCAGAAAGAGAGGAGGCATCCCCAAGTTTGCTCGCTTCTAGGGCGAAAGAGGGCTGATAGGATTTGCTTTTGTCCCTGCCATTTAAGGTGATGGCTAAGCTGGAGGATCCGGATTTCGCGAGCTCATTCGAGACTTCCATGCTGCCATAGCGATCCACGCTCCAGCCGTCGCTACTTCCGTTTTCAAAGCCGGTAAGCGGGATCTCGACGTCGGTGATGTGCTTGGTGTAGGTGCTCTCGCGGTTGCCCACGCTCACGACGATATTCACGGAGGGGTTGCTGCTCGCGTTGAGGCTGACGCGATAATAGCCGTCCTCATCTTGAGCTAGCTCCGTTCCATTGACGCTTGCTTTGGCTTCGCTATTGGGGAGAAGGAAGGAGACGATCTGGTCGTTTGAGGTCTCCCCTTGCTCGCTTGCTCCGAAAAGCAGCGCGGTAGAGGAGGTGATGCTCGAATAGAGCTCCATCACGCTCCTTCTGGAGGAGTCGAAATCGGAATAGGAGCCGTTGGTGACGGCGCCGCTGAACTCTTTCTTCATGACCTCGTCTAAGGCCTCTTCCGCGGAGAGCCCATATTCCTCGTAGCGGTCATAGATCGCTTGCAGGACCTCATAATCTTCCATGCCATCGCGGTAGCTCACCGCGCGCAAAGAGGGAATCGGCCCTTTGATGCCATAAGGGGCGCCGGGATAGAAGATTTTGCCATCGCTCACGCCGGTCATCGTGTTCGTGAGGTCGCTATAGCCATCTACGACAGGGGTGGCGTTGTTATCGCCATCCGTGTAGTTGACCGCGTCCCAGATGAGGAAGCCATCCACGTCGTAGTATTTCTGCATCCAGGAGATCAGGCGAGGCGCGGTTAAATAGGAGTTGATCAGAAGATTCGGGTAAGGGTATTGGGGACCGATGCAGGTATACCACCACTCCTCTTGGCTCCCGCTTCTTTTGTAGGAATCGCGCATCTCCTGGGAATTGTAACGGTCAAGGCTGATGCAGGCTGAGATATCTCCCGCCCCCGCATTCTCTAATGTGGAGATCGAATAGCCGCCAGGGATGGTGTTTGGGATGTCGATGAGGGTCTGCCGGACCGTGGAGGCATAATAAGAGTAGTTCGAGGAGGTAGACAAAGAGGAATCGAGC
>CAVKPZ010000018.1:0-25797 GCA_963658395.1 Lachnospiraceae bacterium
AGTATAACTTCTAGGATAAGCCAAATCGCCTATCTCCATTAGAGGAAAAAAAAAAGAAAAAAGAGAAGTCTCCAACTTATCAAATGGCTGTCTAGCAAAACAATCATCAACAAATTCTGGCGCATTGTAATCTTTGCTAGAGGCTTTGAGATTCAATAAGTTGCAATGACCATTTCCCGTTGCCAAAAGCTTCTTTCCGACTTTATTGTTGGCATCAAAAAGATGCACATCCCAATCGGGATGCTTTTGCAGCAAGAGAGCGGCGAAGGGAAGGCCTGCGCCTGAGGCACCAACAATAGCAATTCTCATGGCAAGGGAATTTTACCGAGAGATTCCCCGCCGTGATACAAATTTTACTTATCAATATAGTTCTCAATTTCCCAAGCAGTAATCAAGGTACGGAAGTGATCCCATTCAATAGATTTAGCTTCGATATATTTCTCAAAGGTATGATCGCCCAAAGTTTCTCTCATCAGAGGATCGGCTTCCAAAGCCTTGATGGCATCCTTGAGATTTTCCGGCAAATTAGGAATGCCCTGAGCTTCTCTTTGCTCACGGGTCAACGCGAAGATGTTGTCATAAACAGGGCGAATCAAATCTTCGTCCTTGATGTTAGCAACACCATCAAGACCAGCGGCTAGTATCACGGACAAAGCCAAGTAGGGGTTAGCAGTTCCATCCACGTTTCTAAGCTCAGTCCTAGTTCCTTTGCCTCTGCTAGCGGGAATGCGAATCATCGCCGAACGGTTGGCATCGCTCCAGCAAACATAGCAAGGCGCTTCATAACCGGGAACAAGACGCTTATATGAGTTGACGGTAGGATTGGTTACAGCAGCGAATCCTCTGGCATGGTTAATGATGCCGCTTATCCATTTACGGCAAAGAAGGGACAGCTTCATGGAATCATTGGGATCGTAGAAAAGATTCACGCCATCTTTGTCGCTGAGTGAGCAGTTCGTATGCATGCCGGAGCCATTAATTCCAAAAATGGGCTTCGGCATGAAAGTAGCGAGATAGCCATTCTTTCTCGCGATGAATTTCACGACCTGCTTAAAAGTTTGAACGTGGTCGCAAGCTTCGACGACATGATCGAACCGGAAGTTGATTTCTTCTTGGCCCGGGGCGACTTCATGATGGGCCGTTTGAATTTCAAAACCAAGCTTTTCAAGCTCTAGAGCGATGTCGCGCCTGATATATTCGGCGCCGTCCATTGGGGATAGATCAAAGTAAGACCCACTATCGACGGGGTCCATCGTGGGCTTGCCGTCGGGCCCGATTTTAAAGAGGAAGAACTCGGGCTCAAAGCCGACATCGAGGTTGGCGATGCCCATATCGTTCATTTTCTTAACCTGCTTTTTAAGGATGTAACGAGGATCCCCGGGGAAAGGTTTCCCGTAAGAAGTGTACACATCACAGATAAGCCTGGCGACTTTGCCGTGGGTGTTGTCCTCGAAATTCAAGATTAGCCATGTATCGTAATCCGGGTGCAAAACCATATCGGCTTCTTTGATGCGAACGAAGCCTTCGATAGAAGAGCCGTCGAAAATAATCTTGTTATCGAGCGCGTCTTCAAGCTGGACAACCGAAATCTCAACGGCTTTGATCGTGCCTAAAATATCGGTGAACTGGAGACGGACGTAAGAGACGCCCTCTTCCTTCGCCATTCTCAGAATGTCATCTTTGCTGTATTTCCTCATAAAGCCTCCTTTACTGGCCTTAATACGGAACACAATTATGTAATTCGTAGGATTAAAATCAAGTTTCTTCTTCTATGAAAACGCTTAACTTCGCCAACATCGAAACTTTTTTGGGAGTAAAAAATATTTTTTACTTCCTTTATATGTATTTAGTCAAAAAGAAAGGGCTCCATTTCGAAGCCCGTAAGTCTTAATTCATTCCCTTGTTATTAAGCGATATCTTTTCCATCGCCTTGAAGGTTTCGTCGGATACGACATGTTCCATCAAGCAGCAATCGTGTTCTGCTGTTTCTTTGGAGACCCCAATGGACAAGAGATAATCTTTCAGAACGCAGTGGCGATGCAAAGTGGCTTTCGCGATTTCCCTACCCGCAGGAAGCAAGGTCATATCTCCATAATCTTTTCTTGTAATATAGCCACGATCGATAAGCTCGTGTCCCATTTGATGCACGGCCGGCTTCGAAATCTCAAGCTTTTCAGCGACGAGGGTCGTTTCTAAAGGCTTTCCTTCCTGCTCAAGCATGAGGAGCGCTTCGAGAAAATCTTCCATAGCTTTAGATGGTTTTTTGTTCGTGTTCATGACGTTATTTTATCAACCATTGGCAAAGATAGAAATAAAGAAAAAATCCTTATTAACTTTTGTGACCGTTTCTCAGCCCCCTCTTTAAGCCTATAATCCAAACGTTCATGAAAAAGCTCATCTTAGTATCCGGACCCGCCGGGATTGGCAAGTCAACCTGGTCTAAAAATTACGCCGCGTCCCACCCTGATGAAAAGGTAGTGGTCATTGCCGCAGACGATGTCCGGAGGGACATGTATGGCGGATATGACAAGTTCCCGCCCGACGGGAAAATGATGCACGTCTATAACGAAATGGTAAAACGGGCACATACCTTAGCCAAAGAAAACGAAAGCATCTCCGTGATTCTAGACACCACCATGCTCTACGATGAAAGACGTCTCTTCTTTGTGGACGCGCTAAAAGAATTCGATTTCTATTCTTTGACTTTGCTCAAACTGCACGATTACAAGACCTGCCTTATCCGCAACAGACAAAGAAGAAAGGACAAATGGGTACCCGAAAACGTAATTTTAGATATGGCTGCTCATTATTACGATCCTTCCCCAGAATGCGCGAAAAGATTCAACGAAGTAAAAGAAGAATACGTTGACTAAGCATTTGGGTTTTGCGGGTTTTTCGCTTCTTTTGGAGCCTTATAAATAAAGAGTTTTCTAGATAGATAGTTGAAAGTTAAAGTAACAATCGTGCGGATAACAAACACGATGAGCCAAGCCCAGAAGACCAGCAAAGAGCCATTCTCACCAAACATCTTCGCGAAGGAAAACCCCCCGAGAATGTCAATGCTCCAGCCAGACCATTCGACGCAAATCATATACCCAATAAATTGAATGAAAGCGCCGAGAACCAAAGCTAAGAAGCTCCAGAATATGAATTTAAGTAATCCTTTGTAGGACTTCGCGGTCTTTTCGGATTCCGCATCCACGTTTCTAAACCCCCAAACAGAAGATAGCGACCAGTTCGCAGGGGTGGCAAGGACAAATCCGGCAACGGAAATAAGGAACATCCAAAAGAAAGCCGCGACGTGCCCCGCGCTGGCGGTCTTGCTTGAGAGCATGGAGGTGACCCATCCTTCCACGGCCATGTCCAACAAGGTGGCATAGCCCCCGATAATCACGAAGCGGATCAGTTCCAGCCATATATTTGTATCGCGAGTCTTCTTTTTCATAAGCGTCTCTCCTTTAATCGCGGGCAATTGTATACCTTGCCTTCAGTCTTTTGCTTCTTTTATATTGTCGCCCGCCTCAAAGTAAGAGGCCTTCGCCACGACATCTCGATCGCTTTGATGACTTAAAACACGAACCGCATCGGCAGGAGAAAGCCAATAAGCATCCTGGACTTCTTCTTTTTGAGGAATGATCTCGCCCTCTTTCGCATAGGCGGCAAACCAAACGACGCGTTTAAACTTTCCAGGGAAAGGCGAATAGTCTGTCGAGTAACGGAAACCAGGGATGAATTCGACATCGAGATTGAGTTCTTCTTTGATCTCTCTCGCCGCGGTTTTTCTTTCATCCCCCTCATCACAAGATTCAACGTGCCCTTTAGGGATGGAATAATGGCCCATCCTCATATGTTCGACCAAGACTTTACCGTCCTTGAAAACAACCGCGCCACAACTTTTCTCCTGCTTCCCAAGGACGTTCTCCAACCCGCGAATCTCGTCCTCGTTTAAGCCGATTCCCTCTAAATAAGATTCAAGAGAGCCAAACGTCTCCTTGAATTTCTTCTCAACATCTCTGAGGTAGAAAATGTTGGGGTTCAAGCAGACGTCCGGCAGAAGAGTCGGATTATCGCGTTTCACTTGGATTGTCGCATACTCAAGCAAAGGATAAGAAGCCATGTAATCCGCGTTGATGAAACGGAAGTCAACCCCTGCTAGAGCGAGCAAAATCCCCGCAAAAACCCCAGTCCTGTCCTTTCCTGCGTTGCAATGGATGAGCAAGGGCTTATCTTCGTGAAGGACGGCCTGAAGTAAGGAACGAACCGGATAAGGGTCGCTTAGCATTTCAATATAGCTGTTCACACCATCTTCATGATCTTTGGGGATACGTCCATTGCCACCGATATCGAAAGGGATCACCTTGAATCTTGGGTCTTTCTCAACAAGACCAACCTGTTCGTCGCGGGCTTTCTTCTCGCGGATATCCAAAATGGTCTTGATGCCGAGGGAAGCAATCTTCTCTACGTCTTTCTCTGTTGCATCTTTCAGCGTTGCGGAGCGGTAGACGATGCCGAACTGAGTTTCTCCATAATTGCATTCATATCCGCCGAGATCGCGGAAGTTCTCAATGCCTTCGAATGTGTAAAACCTTGCCATAACGTTGCTAGTCTACCCCAATTGGCCATAAGAAAAAAGCGAGCCAGAAGCCCGCTTTTTGTTGGAGGTCTATTGGTTTTTACTTGCTAGCTTCTTCGCTCACGCCGTTTTGCTTTTTAAGCTCGGCAAGGATTTGAGTCAGAAGTTCAGCTTCGGTCGGAGCGGGCTTCCCGGGCTCAACGGGAGCAGGTCTCTCTTCCGGATGCTTCTCGTAATATTCTTCAAGGAGCTTAGCATCGAGTTCTTTCTTTCTGGCCAAGACTGCGTTGTAAACCTTAACAATGATGAAGAGGACCAAAGCAACGATAAGGAAGGAGATAACAGCATTGATGAGTGCGCCCCAGTCAATAACGGCAGACATATTGTAGGTATAGGTGGTGCCGTGAAGAGTGTACTTGCTGAGAATCGTTGTTTTGACGGATTCAATCAAGTTGGGGTTCTCATCAACAACAGATTGGGTATAAGTCGCAACGGCTTCAGCTTTTGCAAGATCCTGAAGTTCAGAAGCCTGGAAGAACTGTGCGAGCCCGTTCTCGGCGTCCATGCCCCTTTGAGCGTCATTAAGAGCGGGGAGGACGGTAACAAGTCCTTTCAAGCCACCAGGAACGGCCCAGGTGCAAACGCTTAATAAGATGTTGACGAACGCGGTGGTGATGGCGCTGAAGGCACTACCGATGACGACGCCGACGGCCAGCATCAAGGCATTGCCTTTGTTGATGAAGGCCTTGAATTCGGTCCAAAGCCCTTCGCCTTTTTCTTTGCGAGCCTTACGCTTCGCAGTTTTTTCTTCTTTAGTCATAATGTCCTTTCTTAGACCTCCAAATGACGGCATTACTATAAGACGACTTTTCATCCCGTTCAACGGCAACAATCCCCGCAAGGAAGCAGACGGATAACCTTTTTCCGAAACGGAGAAAAATGGATTTTCGTCAAGCATATGAAAACTTGTTTCATCTACAAAAAATAATCAATGTGTCGGCCCTTTTTGGGGCATTCTTTCAAATAATCAAAAAGTTTTCCACAGTCCCTGTGTGAATAATTATTGTTTTGTTAGACACTGTCACACTTTAATGTTTTTCTTTTTTCCACAGAATGGTTTTTTCTTTCCCAAGAAACTACTAGTTTTGAATCGATTCTTCCGTTCGGGACGAAGGTTTAAGAAAACACTATTTTTAAGGCTTTTTCTTTCGTCAAGAAAAAGCGTGAAAACAAGACGCGTTGCAATTTACACAAGCGATTTTATTATGGTGGGCGCGAAACCTGAAAGGGAGACGTGGATAAGACGATTCCGCAAAGGGATTTTTCTTAGCCCCCCACCCACCAAGGATTCGGAAGGAGCCAAGTATATGTTGCAAGTACGTAAACGCGACGAGTCGATTGTTCACTTCGATCTCTCGAAAATCAAAAACGCCATTTCCCGCGCTTTTAGCGCCGAACACAAGGAGACCACGCCCGATATCATTGAGCTGCTCGCTTTGCGCGTTACCGCGGATTTCAATGGCAAAATCGTTGATAACACCATTGGAGTCGAAGACATCCAGGATTCCGTGGAAATCGTTTTGATTCAGGCGGGTTATGTCGACGTGGCTCGTTCCTACATGGATTACCGCAAGAAGCACATGGAGCTTCGCCAGGTCAAAAGCACCGAACTCGATTTCAAGAAAGTCGTCGACAGCTATCTCCGCGTCGCCGACTGGCGCGTCAAAGAAAATTCGACCGTCACTTACTCCGTTGGCGGCCTGATTCTTTCAAATTCCGGCGCCGTCACCGCAAACTACTGGCTCTCCGAGGTTTACGATAAGGAAATCGCCGACGCCCATAGAAATGCAGACATTCACATTCATGATCTTTCCATGCTTACCGGCTATTGTGCTGGCTGGAGTTTGAAACAGCTCATTCAGCAAGGCTTGGGCGGCGTCCCCGGGAAGATCACTTCTTCTCCGGCCAAACATCTCATGACCCTTTGCAATCAAATGGTCAACTTCCTTGGTATCATGCAGAACGAATGGGCGGGCGCGCAGGCTTTCTCTTCTTTCGATACTTATCTCGCGCCTTTTGCAAAAGCCGACCGCCTTTCCTATAAAGAGGTTAAGCAATGCGTCCAATCCTTCATCTATGGGGTGAACACCCCTTCTCGTTGGGGGACCCAAGCTCCTTTCACCAACGTCACTCTTGACTGGACTTGCCCCGATGATTTGAAGAATCTCCCTGCGATTGTGGGAGGCAAGGAAATGCCTTTCACCTATGGCGAATGCAAAGAAGAGATGGACATGATCAACCGTGCCTTCATCGAGACGATGATCGAAGGGGATGCCAACGGACGCGGCTTCCAATATCCAATCCCGACCTATTCCATTACGAAAGACTTCGACTGGTCGCCCACCGAGAACAACAAGCTGCTCTTCCAGATGACCGCGAAATACGGAACCCCTTATTTCTCTAACTACATCAACAGCGACATGAAGCCAAGCGACGTCCGTTCGATGTGCTGCCGTTTGCGTCTAGATCTACGCGAACTTAGAAAAAAGAGCGGCGGTTACTTCGGCTCAGGCGAGTCGACAGGCTCTATCGGCGTCGTAACGATCAACATGCCCCGCATTGCTTATCAGGCGACAGACAAAGCCGATTTCTACGCAAAACTCGATCGTTTGATGGATATCTCCGCCCGTTCCTTGAGCGTGAAGAGGCAGACAATCACCAAGTTGTTGGATGCAGGCTTATATCCCTATACCAAACATTACCTCGGCTCCTTCAAGAACCATTTCTCGACCATTGGCCTTGTCGGCATGAACGAAGCTTGCCTCAACGCCAGATGGATCAAAGAGGACCTCTCTCACGCAAACGCTCAAGCCTTCACTGAAGAAGTGCTTAATCACATGAGGGAACGCCTCTCGGACTACCAGGAAAAATATGGCGACCTTTTCAACCTTGAAGCCACCCCAGCGGAATCGACTTCCTACCGTTTGGCTAAGCACGATAAGGTTCGTTATCCCGACATCATCACCGCTTCCAAAGAAGGAGATACCCCCTTCTACACGAACTCGAGTCATCTTCCTGTCGGCTATACCTCAGACATCTTCGCGGCTCTTGATATCGAAGATCGCTTCCAGACCCTCTATACCTCTGGCACCGTATTTCACGCCTTCCTTGGTCAGCGCTTGCCGAACTGGCAATCCTGCATGAGGCTTGTCCGCAAAATCGCGGAGAACTATAAACTCCCTTATTACACCATCTCACCGACCTATTCCGTCTGCGCTGAACACGGCTATATCGCTGGCGAGCAGTGGAAGTGCCCGCATTGCGGCAAAGAGACGGAAGTCTATTCCCGCATCACCGGCTATTACCGTCCCGTTAAGAATTGGAACGCTGGCAAGAGTGAAGAATTCAAGATGAGAAAGACCTACGACGTCAGCAAGGAATGCGACTTGCCTGAGGACCATCACCACATCGAAGAAGAAAAGATCATCGGCCAAAGCACAAAAGATGAGCTTCCAGAGATTAAAGAGCCTATGCTTTTCACCTCTCCCACCTGCCCGAACTGCAAAATGGCGAAAATGATTCTTGATAAGGCCGGCTTCCATTATCAAAACGTGGATGCTGCGGCGAACAAAGACCTCACCATCGCCTATGGCGTCAAGCAAGCCCCGACTCTTCTCGTCCCTGGCGAAAACGGCTACAAGCTCTATGAGAACGCATCCCTCATCAAAGGGTATCTCGAGTCCAGCAAAAATTCTAATTAAGGAGATGGGAGCCCCCCATGCGGGGGGCTTCTTAATTTAGATTATGGTTTACGACAGCATCGTTATCGGCGCAGGCCCGTCGGGCATGAGCGCCTGCCTTTACTTATTGCGCGCCGGCAAAAGCGTTTTGCTTGTCGAAAAAGAAAGCATCGGAGGGCAAATCGCTTTAAGCCCCCGCTTAGAGAATTACCCATCCATCGTTTCAATTTCCGGATCCGAATTCGCGGACAACGTTTTCACCCAGATTACCAATCTGGGAGTCGTTTTCGAATTCGGCGAGGTCAAAAAGGTCATCAAAGAAGGGGAAGGGGACTTCTCTGTCGTCACGGATTACGAAACTTTCAAAGGAAAAAGCGTGATTTTAGCGACGGGGTGCAGCCACCGTTGCTTGAATGTGCCCGGCGAAAAAGAGCTGACAGGCAAAGGAGTTTCTTACTGTGCCGTTTGCGACGGGACCTTTTACGCCGGGAAAGAAGTGCTACTCATCGGGGACGCGAACACCGCGCTACAATACGCCATTTCTTTATCAGCGATATGCACGAAGGTTCACGTCATCACGCTGTTTGATCGTTTCTTTGCAGACAAAATTCTTCAAGAACGCCTCTTGGCCTTGCCTAACGTTGAAGTTACCCATGAACTCAACTGCACAAAGCTGGAGCAAGATAGCAACAAAATCAAATCCACGTTTGAAGACAAAAAGAATGGAGGAACTCTAAGTTTCTCTAGCGATGGCGTCTTCATCGCGATTGGTCAAATCCCTCATAACGAATCTTTTGAAGACCTTCTGGAGCTCCAAAAGGGATTTATTGTCACAAACGATAAGATGGAGACTAAAACCGCCGGTGTGTACGCCTGCGGCGATTGCCGTAAAAAAGACGTCCGTCAGGTCATAACCGCGACCAACGATGGGGCGATCGCCGCGACGATGTGCCAGGCTTATCTTCAAGGGCTCGCTTAATCGTAGCCGCGTAAGGCGACGGCCTTGATGGAATCACGAAGAAGCTCGGCATAATGCTCGGCTTCTTCTTTTTTCACCATATGTAACCCGCGCTTTATGCAATTTTCTGAATCGATATAGCGCTGGAGAAAATAACGTTCGGCGCCCGCTAGCCATGCGCCAATGGATCGGAAACTCGCCTCATTGTGAAACTCTTCCATTATGGTTGTTCGGAATTCGTAGCGGCATCCCGATTGCATGATGAAGGAAACTGAATCCTCGATTTTAACAAGTTCCACTTTCGCTAGCCCGACGGTTTCATCATATTTTTCCTTCGAGTTTTTGATATCCATCGCGAAATAGTCCACAAGCCCTTTGGCGTAAAGATCTTTGATTAATTCAGGATTCGTCCCATTTGTATCGAGTTTTACAAGATAGCCAAGTTCTTTGATCTGGGCAAGCTTTTCAGTTAAATCGTCCATAAGGGTCGGCTCTCCGCCAGTGACGCAGACGGCGTCTAGCTCTTTCTTACGTCTCTTCAAATAGCCAAGCATCAAGTCCCAAGGGATTGTCGGATTATCCTTAGGAGTGAGAACCAAATTCTTGTTATGACAAAAGGGGCACCTGAAATTACATCCGGACGAAAAAAAGGTCGTGGTTAGGTAATCGTCAAAGTCCACCAAGGAGAGTTTTTCCCAGCCATTGAAATCCATCGCTGACAATTTTAGCGAGAGCGGTCTTTCAAGAAAATGAATATCCTTTAAAATGAAGACATGAATATCCTATTCTTCATGATTCCTAAATCTTCTGTCTGCTATGCGGAGGACCATTGGTCTTTGCGTCAGGTCGCAGAGAAGATGATTGCTAACGATTTAACCTCCATTCCGGTTCTTAGCCGGGATGGCAAATACGTTGGGGCTATCTCCGAAGGGGACTTGTTCCGTTTCATCAAACTGAAGGCCAACATGAATTACAAAGAAGCCGAATCGACTCCGATTTCGCTTCTCCGCCACGAACGCGAAGTTGAGCCCATTCGCTTCGATGCGGAAATGAAGGACTTGGTTCGCTTAGCAGGTAAGCAAAACTTCGTGCCCGTCTTAGACGAGAACAAAATTCTCATGGGAATCGTGACCCGCAAAGCTATTATCGGATACCTAGACGAGAAGCTTAAACACATCCCGGACGAAAAATTCCCTGAACATTTGCGGTGATTTTATGAGAATTGTGGAGTTTTTCTTGCCTCTAAGGCAAGGGATTTCAACATACGTTAGGATTGTAAATCCAAGCGGTAAAGGCACACCATTAATCGTTTTGCACGGCGGACCTGGCTCCACGCACAATTCCTTAGAGCTCTTAGATCCTTTGGCTCAGGCAGGTGACAGGCCGGTAGTATTTTACGACCAATTTGGGTGCGGACTTTCCTCGGTTTCCGCGAATCCAAGCGACTACGCCGCGGAAGATTGGGTAGAGGAACTAGATTGTCTCATTAATTACCTAGGGTACAAAGCATATTTTCTCCTAGGCCACAGTTGGGGAGGGATGCTGCTTCAATTATATCTCCAAGCAAAGGGGCAAAAAGACGTAAAGGGGATTATTCTCTCCTCGACCTTATGCTCCGCTTCTATGTGGAAAGAGGAGACCCATCGATTAATAAAGAGACTTTCAAAAGAGGATCAAAGAGCCATCGAAAATGCCGAAGCTAGCGGCAATTACGCTTCGAAAGATTTCAAAGAAGCCACAGAACGCTACATGAAGATGACGGTCTCGGATATTCCTGCCGACAAAACAGTTCCCGACTGTCTAACAAGAAAGAAAAATCCAGGGACAATTTCCTATTTATCCGCCTGGGGCGAAAGCGAATTCGCGCCAACGGGGTCGTTAAAATCTTATGACACGCAATCATTCCTGCCTAAAATCACAAGTCCTTCTTTAGTGCTTTACGGCAGCAGAGACGAGTCCACCGAACGTCAGAACGAAACGATGTTCCGCTTATTAGGCAGCAAGAATAAGAAAATGTATTGCTTCGAAGGAAGCCGTCACATGACGTATTGGGAGAGCCGCGATTCCTACCTAGAGATTGTATCCTCCTTCTTTAGTTCCATCGAAAAATAGGAAACGGCTTTCAAAGTCTTCCAACTTATTTCTGTTTGGTTAGAATTGAGCAGTTCATCGGAGGACGACGGGCAAAGACCGTCGTTGGATAAGATGCCAGGGTAGACCTGCGAAATTGACGAAAGGTATTTTATGACGATTCATTTAGACGAACATCTCACGTTCAAAAAGATCTTTTTTGCTTCTTATGCGCCGATCCTCATGATGGTCTTCTCCTCACTTTATTCGATAGTGGACGGCATATTCGTCTCTAATTTTGCAGGCGCAGAAGCCTTTTCTGGCGTGAATCTCGTTTTTCCATTCATCATGATCCTTGGGGCGATTGGCTTTATGTTCGGAGCTGGAGGAAGCGCTCTGGTTTCGAAAACACTGGGTGAGAAAGATGATGAAAAAGCCAACGAGTATTTCTCCTTATTCATATATTTTGTGCTTGTCCTAGGAATCGTTTTCGGCGTAGCGGGATTCTTCTGTGTTGAACCCTTTGTTCGTTGGATGGCTTCTTTGAGCAAAGAGGCAACCAGCGAAGTCATGATTAAGGACGGCATACTTTATGGCAGGATCCTTTGTGGCGGCATCATCCTCATGATGTTCCAATATATCTTTCAGTCCTTCTTTTTGACGATTGAGAAGCCAAAGCTCGGTTTCATGGTGATCCTAGGGGCCGGCTTAACCAATATGGCCTTGGACGCATTATTCATCGGCGTCTTAAAATGGGGAGTGGCAGGAGCGGCGGCGGCGACCTTAATTGGCCAAGGCTTCGGCACCGTTTTCCCTTTCATTTACTTCGCCACCAACAAGAGCAATAAGCTCCACCTAGGCAAGCCGTCCATGGATTTCAAAGCATTGGGGCAGGCCGCCTGGAATGGTTCAAGCGAATTCGTCTCCAATGTTTCTTCTTCCATTGTAGGGATGTGCTACAACGCGCAACTCCTCATCTTCATTGGAGAAGACGGGGTAGCGGCCTATGGCATCATCATGTACATGTCCTACGTCTTTATGGCAATCTTTATGGGATACTCGACTGCAATGTCGCCATTTGTCGGATATCAATATGGAGCCGGAAATAAAAAGGAACTATCCAACATTCTTAAAAAGAGCTTTATCTTGATAGCGATTGCGGGTCTAGTAATGTTTGGGCTAGGCGAAGCTTTGGCAGAGCCAATGTCCGGCCTACTTTCTGGCGGATCGGAACACGTGAAAGAAGTGGCGATCAACGCGAATCGCATCTTCTCGTGCGTTTATTTGACAGCGGGGTTCACCATCTTTATGTCAGGGTACTTCACGTCTTTGAATAACGGCACGGTATCCGCGATTATCTCTTTTTGCCGCAGTGGTTCCGAACTCGCCTGCGTCTTCATCATCCCGCTTTGGCTGCAGGTAAATGGCATTTGGAGCTCAGCGTGTTTCGCTGAGATCGTTTCCACGGGAACGATGTTGTTCTTCTTGCTCTTTATGAGAAAGCGCTACGGATATTAAAGTGGCTTCTTGTTGCTGTTTTTGTACTTGCAGAAACAGATTTGATGACCGTTATCGTCTTCTGGCGGAGTGGAAGAAACAAGATGCCACTCTTCTTTTTCGTCGAGGTTTTCAAAAAACACCTCAGCCTGTCCATCTTCGTGGACCTTCGTCAAAAGAACCTCATCACAATAAGGAAGCAGCTGACGGTAAATCGAGGCGCCGCCAATAATATAAACGTCTTGCTCCTGGAGGCATTCTTTGATTTTCAAGAGAAAGGACTCAAAGGAATGAACGTTGATGACGCCGTCGTAGTTATGTTGCTCGTCTTGCGACAAAACGATGCTTGTGCGGTTCTTCAAGGGTTTGGAGTCAGGAAAAGAAAGGAGGGTATTCTCCCCCATGGCGACGACATGGTTCGAAGTCGTCTCACGGAAAAACTTCATGTCCTTCGGCAGATGGAAAAGCAAGCCGTTCTTTTTGCCAATGCCCCATTTGGAGTCGCAATTGAGGATTTCAATTAGTTTGCTCATATCGCTACTGGGATTTTCTTTCCGAGTTTTTCAAACTCATAGTTTTCTAACTCAAAATCCGAAACTTTGAAATCGTAGAAGTTTTTAATTTCGGGGTTAATTTTCAACATCGGGGCAGAATGTTCGGGTTTTGCAAGGATTTCTTCCACCAAAGGAATATGGCGGTCATAAAAGTGAGCGTCCGCGATGACGTGCATCAGTTTTCCCGGCTTGAGCCCAGAAACTTGAGCAAACATCATCAAGAGCAAGGAATATTGGAGGACATTCCAATTATTCGCGGTGAGCATATCGTTGGAACGCTGATTCAAAATTCCGTTCAAGACGTCCCCGGAAACATTGAAGGTCATCGAGTAAGCACAGGGATAAAGATTCATCTCATGAAGATCGTCGAAGTTATAGATGTTCGTCATGATGCGGCGGGAATGGGGGTTGTTCTTCAAATCAAACAAGACGCGATCGACTTGGTCAAACTCGCCTTCTGGATAAATTGATTTTTTCGCGAGCTGATAGCCATAAGCCTTTCCGATAGAGCCAGTCTCATCCGCCCAAGAATCCCAAATATGAGAATGAAGATCGTGGACGTTATTCGATTTCTTTTGCCAAATCCAAAGGATCTCATCGAGGGCCGCTTCAAAATTGGTCTTCCGGATTGTGAGAATCGGTAGCTCTTTTTGAAGATCATAGGTATTCACGATGCCGAATTTTTTAATCGTATGGGCAGGCGTTCCATCATCCCAATGAGGGCGGACTGGATAGTTCGTGTCCCAAACCCCGTTTTCCAAGATATCCTTGGCGTTTTCCTTAAAAATTTTATCCGCGTATGACATAGCTAATAATTTATCAAAAAGAGGGCCTCTTTTAAAGAAGCCCTCGGAGTTTTCGCCTAGGATTTAGCGGCAATTAATTGTCGGTTCGATGATAGTTGTTTTTCATGTCGGCGGAGGAGACGCGGAGGATGGAATCCAGAACGCTGTTGGTCTGTCTTTGGGCCTCGTCTGCCATCTTTTTATTGGCCTTAACAAGAACGCTCTCGTCGGGGCAAGTTAGGCTTAGATACTCGTCGTCCGTTTTTTCAACATGAGCTCTTGCGAAGCTTTGCATCGCCTTTTGGTAACGTTCAATGTAAATCGAAGTCGCAGCAAAATGAGCGTCCGCGATGATTCCGATTAGGCGATTCGCCCAATAGAAGTTTTGGGAATCAACCGTTTTGGTGGTCCCGGAGAAATAAGAAGGAATGCTGGGGACATTCGGATAAATCGCGACGAAAGAGTTAAAGGGATTCGGGCCCATGCATAGCCATTCAATCGTCGAGATTTCTTTCGGAAGATTCGGTCGTGCCTGAAGACAAGTCATAAAGGAGGTCTTCGCCACCCCAATGGAGCGGTAAATGCCGCGCAAAGAAGAATCGCCGGCTTTGCCGTAAGGGTCATAAGAGGTGTCCTGGTAATGAGAGGAGAGGATATACTTCACATCTTCGACCGTGATTTTCCTCTCAGGCACCATTGACCAAGGCAAATCATCAGAAACGGGCGTGAAGTGAGCGGAAGGACCGTCGAAAGAAGCGGTTCTGCCATTGAAGTAGCGAAGCATAAACCAAGCGCGGGGGGTGTTATAAACATGGTCGGAGTCATCGCGTGAGCCAAACGCCAAGCGGGGGTTAAAAGAGGTCCCTTGATCAAGAGCGAGGCTGTGCTTATCCACGAACTCTTTCAAATCCGCTGAGCACATGCATTCTTTTTTTGCTCCATATGCGTCTTCAAAAGAGAAATTGTCCAAACCAAATTGGTTCGGCATGACGACATAAGAGTCATCAGGGACGCGCCTAGCAATCCAGTGATGGCCGCCGATTGTTTCCAGCCACCAGATTTCATCTGAATCATTAAACGCGATGCCGTTTGGCTCATAGGTGCCGTATTTCTCAAGTAAAGAACCTAGGCGCTCCACACCCTCGCGAGCATTATGAATGTAGGGGAGAACCAATAGAACGAGATCTTCTTCCCCAAGGCCGCCAGGCTGATTTTTCTTCGCTTTCACATAAGGGTCGGCGCCAAGAACGCGAGCGTTGCTTGTGATCGTTTCCGTCGCTGTCATGCCAACCCCAAAAGAATTGACTCCAGAGGCGGGCCAAACGCCCTGGCTTTTGTCGACATTGGGAAGCATCGTGTAACGCAAGGGGTTCTCAGGCAAATCAATCTTCAGTTTCCCGATGACCGATTTGTAAACCTTTCCTTGTTTGCCAGGCTCTACGACAATCAGTTTTTTCGCGTCAAAATTTCCGTCGTCATTGCGGGCGATCATTGTGGATCCATCGTTGCTGGCTTTCTTGCCAACGAGAATAGTGGTGCATGCCATATAGTTAACTCTCCTTAATCGAAAGAGATTGTATCCTTTCTCAAATAAAAGAATAGGGAGGTTTCGTTCTTTCTCATTTTTGGATGCAATTCCATTACAATACCCGCGGAAAGGAACGCGATGGAGATTGGAAAGCCCTTCAGTTTTGCGAAGACAAATGCACCTTTGGACCATCTCACAATTTCAGAGAAGATTGGCCCTAAGTTGACCGTCTTTTCTCTAGGCAAAAACACTTCGATTTCAAAAGAAAGCTACCCCAAGCCTTGCTTATACATAGGCTTAAGCGGCAGTGGCGTCCTTATAAGTGAAAAGGAATCCTATTTGTCTAATGGGGAAAGTTACTTCTCCGAAGCAGGAGAATTCCTTGGCAAGCGCGGGAACGAAGGTTTTACATATCTCGAAGCGGCGTTAGAAAAGGAGACACACATGAACGAAATCATCAACAAAGGGAAGGTCTTTGCCTTAAAAGATCTTCTCCCTTATCAGGAAGGAAAGGTCGTGAATCTGACCTTGCTGGAGGATAAAACGTCCCAGCTCGCCATCTTGGCCATGAGCAAAGGAACGGAGCTTTCGCCTCATAAAGCTCCCGGCGAAGCTTTGCTCCTTATCCTAGAAGGAGAAGGCATTATCACCTACGAAGGCGTCGAAAATCCTGTAAAAGCCGGGGATTCCTTCGCTTTTGCAAAGAACGGTTTGCACGCGGTTAAGGCGATTTCAAACTTCAAATTCGCTTTGCTCCTAGAATTTTGAGATGAACAAAAGGTACATTGCGAACGCCGCCAAGCCCATCGGAGCGCTTGGCAAGAAGCGAGTCGCAGACATGAATGAGCACCACGCTCCTCTGGTCGCTTGGGGATTTTCGTATTTGCCTTCTAAGGCCCATAGGAAATGCCTCGATCTAGGTTGCGGGGGTGGAGGAACCATCGCTTACTTGCTCGAAGAGGGAAAGACTTTTTACTGTTGTGGCGTCGATTATTCTAAAGTCGCCGTAGAAGAGGCAAAGAAAAAGAATAAAGAGGCAATCGGGCAAGGCCGCTGCGAAATTATTAGGAGCGACGTCGCTAATTTGCCTTTCCAAGGTGAAGCCTTTGATTTAGCATCCGCAGTCGAAACGATTTACTTTTGGTCAAAGCCTGCTCAAGCGTTGCAAGAAGTTTGTAGAGTCTTGAAACCGGGTGGATACATCATCATTGTGAATGAAGACGATGGAGAGGATAAAGACAAAACAAACTACCTTTTATCCATCATGCCAACGATGCGGTTTTTCAATGAAAATGCATTAACGTCCCTGCTGAATCAGGCGGGATTCCAGAAAATAGAAGTTCGGACAAAAAACCGTTGGATCGTCGCGATTGGGCAAAAATAAAAAGCGTCTCAGCGAGAGCCAAGGCGCCTTAGATCAAGCGATTAAGCGTTGTGTGCTTCGTCGTTTTGGTTTTCAATCGCATCGTCTTTTTTCACCGCGACAACGGCAATTAAAGGAATCGAAACGAAGGTGGCCAAAACAAGGAAGCAGGCATAGATCACAAGAATGATGCCGAAAATGATAAGTTGAACATTGCCGGCAATCACCGTGTCGCCATTTTCCGTGGTCGCGATGCAAAGCGCGCCAAGAATGATGGAAGCAGTAGCGATCACAATGCCAAAAATCATCGCGGGAAGAGCTTTTTTAACGGCTTTATCCTTGAAGCCTTTGAAGCCAAGGAAACCAGCATCAGCCGCTAAGACAGCACCGACAACGATCATCACGAAGGGAACGAATCCGATCAAGACAAACATAAGGTTGCCAGCTTGCTGACGAACAACGAGCCAGATACCAGCGGCCAAGGTAACGCCGGCACTGATGGCAGCGGCCGCGAATCCAGCTTTCGAAAAAACGGAAGCGAAGATGCCCGCGAGGATGCCAAGAGAGCCAATCACGATGAAAGACCAGCCCAAAACAAGCGAAATGGATTTAATGGTTTCGGCGGAGCCGTTGCCATTAACAAGGGCGTCCACGCTAGTGTTGCCCATCTGCGCGCCAGCGACGATAACCAAGATACCGATGACCAAGATCAAGGCCGCTTCGACCCATTTCGACAAAGATTTTTTAACAAATTCCATGTTTTTCTCCTTTCCGGCGGAAGTATATCACTAGTCAAATAGGGGAAATATCTTTTTTATTCTTTCCGCAATAGGCGTCTTTATAATAAGGAGGAGTAAGGGCGATTTTATGAACTGCAATGAAAAAATTAGGCATCTCGACGAATACCTAAAAGCCAAACACCGTTTGTCTTTGGCGGAGGCAATCGAGACAAAAGACGAGGATTTTGCAGGAGTTCTAGAAGGAGCGAGGGCACCATCTGAGGAAGTTCTTAAGAAAATAGCCGACTTCTTCTTCTTGAATGCCGACGTCTTAACCGATGATGGCAAGGAACTACCACATGACGATGCGCTCTACGTCGACGAGACTGTCGTCGCGCTTCGCTGAGACGAATATGAACAGCAATTAAGCAAAAAGAAGCATTCGCACGTTATCAAGAGGAACTACGGCCTGCTTGATAAAAAAGGGAAGAAAAAGCTTTGGCTCAACCTCGCTTTGGCTTCTATCCCCTTCTTAGCTTTCATTGTCTATTCTTACGCAACCGTTTCCATTAACAGAGCGGAGACCATAGAAAACTATCGCTCGGGGAACGAACTATCCTCCTCCCAAAAGGCGATAAGAGATTCACTTCCCCAAAAAGGGGCAGAAGGGGCCACATATTACGCAGAGACCAGCATCGGCGCGCAGTTAGAAAACATTAGTAACGTCTCAACATCAAATAGCAATTACACGGTGACGATGTCCCTTCGTTATGACTTTGATCAAATGGATTACCACAGGATGTGGTGGGAAAAGGAAAAAGGAATCTCCTTTAACCAAGACAATTTCTACACAGAGGAGGATCTCTCGCAAGATGCTTGGTCATTAAATAGTGAAGGGAATGGCTGGCTTGCCTATCCAGATAATATCCCCGACGTTATTCAGTTCAATTTTGAGGACGGCTCAGGCAATCCAGTACATTTGTCTACTTCATTGGAGCCAACGAGCATTTCAACACTATATTCTGCGGAGCGGGCTGCCTATCCAGGCGAAAAATCATCAAACGTCTACACGGATAAAAACGACGAGTTCTCCATTGGAAACGGGCGCATCTCCGCGGACAGTCTTGAGTATCAAGACAGGGGCACAGCTTATTACGATAAGTCCGCAAAAGCCTTCCGTTTTTCGCAGAAGCTTCATTTTTCTGCGCTAATCACAAAGAAATTCGATTCGCCTCGTTATCCTTTGGATTCCGCACAATTCCACGTTTACATCCAGCCAACAAGGAACACAAACTACATCCGTTATGTTCCCGACTTATCCATGAGCGGTCTTTCACCATACTTCGATATCAGCGGCGGCTACCAGCTCATCGAAGAAAAAGATGGAATCACCAATTTCGCGGTTCTCCCAAACTACTATGTGGATACAGACTTGGACCGTTCCTCTCCGACATTCGGTCAAAAGATTGTCAAAACGCAGCTTGAAGTTATCGTGAGGGCCAACAAACACGGCATCTCTGTCTTCTTGAATTCCTTCTTGAACATCATCGCGGTCGCCTGCTGGCTCACCTTGGCCTTCTTTAATCAATCCTTTAATAAGGACGACAGCATCTCAATGATTGGCACGGGGTTCTTTTCCGCGATCTCCGCGATTTTGCTCGGCCTTTCTTTGACTTCTTCCGGAAACGTTTTCTCTTTACTCACCATGGTCAATATCTTTACCTTGGGGATGGTGCTAGTGATGGGCTACGAATCTATCGCGGCGAAAAGAGCCGTTAAAACATCGAACGCTGCCTTGATTGCCTATCGGACCGTAAAGTTGCGCATCTTGTTCTATTTCTTCGTGTTTGCCTCTCTTGCCATCTATTTCGGTTTACCCGCCTTGGCGTATTTGTGGGCAATTTAGCCTTCAGCAGCTTAGTTAGTGGAAGAATAGAACGTCGTCGTTACATTGCCCGTTTCAATGAGAATCGAGTTTTGATTTAAGGCAATAATCGCCTCATCACATATTTTGTAGACGCTTTCTTTGGCAATGTCTTCTAAGATGCAAGCGACCGTTCTTTCCTTTGTGATCTCGCTTTTTTCATCTTTCCAGTAGCCAACAGCTTCGTAAACTGTGCAGCCATCCGTATATTTTGTGCAGATTTCCGTAACCTTGCTCACGCAGTCAGAAAAATCCATGACGGGCTGATAAGTGTCTTTGTCGTTCGTTCCAATATATAAGGTATATTTGGTTTTGAGGCTATTCGAGCCAATGTTCGTATTAATTTGCATCCCGAGAAGCACGCCGGTGGTGGTGAGGTTTGCGGTTAGAAGAATACCGAAGATTGTTAAGCACAGCCCCGTTTTGCTCATTTTTTTCATTTTCATAATTTAGTGTCCTTTTAAAACTCGCCTATCTTACATGGGCCTGCGAAAGATGGTAACGAATTTCTTAGCGTGTTTGCTTGCCAAAAGCTTTGAGTTGCAAAATAACCAGCATCGAATCGCCACAGCATCATTTGAAAGCCTTCCTCAAGCGCAAGGGCAGCTGAACACTGCGGTCGTACCCTCGGAGGGCTTTTCTTTCATCATCGCCTCCGCTTACTCAAGTCTCGCCAGCATAGCAGGCGGATTTAGCCCGTCCCTAGCAATCCGGGTATTAAAAATGGCGAACATAGAAGCTCGCCAATCTTTCTTTTTGGTGGACCTTACCGGATTCGAACCGGCGACCTCCTCGTTGCGAACGAGGCGCTCTCCCAACTGAGCTAAAGGCCCAACGCGGAATAATTATAGTCATTCAATTCGCCATTACAAGGAAAGAAAAAAGGTCAAAAACAAAACGCGGCATCTACAAAAACAACAGAACGAAAAGATTTTTCATCCCCTTACATCGCCTTTTTTCGTACTTTGTCCAAGAATTTTAAAGAAGGAATGAAGCGCCCTATTGATTTTTGAAGAAGGAAAACGAGCCTTCCAAACGCCAAGAAAAAGCAAGTCTAAACTTTATAATTTTTCCTCCTTATATTTGTTTTCCAATGGAAGAGATCTACGCGGTCATCGATATGAAAAGTTTCTATGCTAGCTGCGAGTGCGCAGCAAGAGGCCTAGATATTTTTTCGACTCCTCTTGTCGTATGCGATCCGACCAGGACAGAGAACACCATCGTCATGTCCGCAACTCCATATCTCAAAAGTCATTACGGGGTTAAAAACGTGGAAAGGATGCGTGATCTCCCTAAGTTAGAAGGGATGATCTATGCGCGGCCCAGAATGGAGTATTACATAAAAATCTCCGCAAAAGTCGTGAATATCTTTTTGGATTTCGTTTCTGAAGAAGATTTGCACGTTTATTCCATTGATGAATCCTTCTTACACCTAACGCCTTATTTGTCACTCAATCAATGCAGCGCGGAGGAACTCGTCGCAAAGATTCAAAACCGCATCAAAGAGGAACTCGGTCTCGTCGCGACCGCCGGCTTAGGCCCAAACATGTTTTTGGCAAAAGTCTGTTTGGATAGAGAAGGCAAAAAGAAAGAGCCTTACCTCGCTCATTGGCACATGGAAGACGTTCCAACCAAGCTTTGGAAAGTAGGCATAACCGATGTTTGGGGAATCTCCTATGGCATTGCGACCCGTCTTGCCAAGATGGGAGTCCACACATTAGAAGCCTTAGCCAAAATCGACATCTCGCATTTAGAAAAAGAATTCGGGATTATCGGCGATCAGCTGCATGAGCTCGCCAACGGAATCGACAACACGAACATCCGCAAGAAGTACGCCCCAAAAGAAAGAAATCTCTCGCTTGGGCAAACCTTGCCTAGAGACTACGACGGGGAAGGGGCGAAACTTCTGCTGCGGGAGATGTGCGATGAACTTTGCTTCCGTCTCCGTGTGTCCTTTCAAAAATGCGGGACCGTGCATCTATTCGTGGGATACAGCGCGAAAACCGGAGGCGGAATTTCCCATCAGTCCGCTTTAAATATCGCAGCCTCCTCCACGGATAAGCTTTACGCGGTGGTTCTTGAGATATTCAACCGCTATTATGACGGGAGCCCCGTGAGGAACCTTGGAATCTCCTTTTCAAAGCTGTCGCATTCTTCTGGTCATCAATTCGACCTATTTTCTTCCCCAGAAGAAGAAAGCGAGGAGCAGGACCTTTGGCAAGCAATGGATGAAATTGCGGCAATATATGGGAAGAATGCCGTCTTGAGAACAAGTTCCTTAACCAAGGATTCAACCATCAAAGAAAGGCATCAACAAATCGGAGGGCATCGAGCATGACAGCAAGCAGCGAACGCGGAATGATGAAATGGGCGCCATACCAATCCCTAATAGAGCAGGGGAAATACTTGGCGGAGCTTCGCGAAAGACGCTCTCGCGTGCCACGACCTTTGATTTCTTCCGATCGAGCAGAGGAAATTAACACTGTTTTGGTTCACTATGAAAATGGCCCCGTCAAAGCCAGGTATTGGAGAGATGGCCATATCTACGAATTCGTGGACATCATAAAGAAAATCGATGAAACGAGCAAAAGACTTTACTTCTCTACCCGTTCCATCGACTTCAAAGATCTTTTGAATCTAGAAGACGCCTAACTTTAGAAGGAAAAGGCCCAGTTCCCGTTTTTGAAGATTTCAATCTCCTCACCGTTTTCTTTTGTTCCCACGATGTTCAAATCTTCTGAGCCGATCATGAAATCGACGTGCGAAAGAGAATGATTAATGCCGAAGCCTTGAAGCTCTTCGTCGGTATATTTATCAAAATTCGGATATAGTTCATAGAACCCTCTGCCAAGAGCGAGGTGGCAGCAGGCGTTTTCATCATAGAGGGTGTTGAAGAAGAGAAGGCCCGTGTTATTGATGGGAGAATCATAAGGCACCAGGGCGCATTCTCCTAAATAGGCACTTCCTTCATCTAAAGACAGGATGGACCGCAAAGCCTCCTCGCCCTCTTCGGCATAGGCTTCAACGGCTTTGCCTTCGTGAAACACCAAATGGAAGTTCCGGATCATTTGGCCGTTATAGACCAGGGGCTTCGCGCTGTAAACAACGCCTTCCGCTTCGCCTTTCTTTGGGGAGGTGAAGCATTCTTCGCTAGGAATATTGGGCTGAAACTCAAAATCGCCGCCGATAATCCGCTCACCTCCGCCAAGGAAAATCACGCCAGGGATCAGCCCAATTGTCAAATCCGTCCCGTTCTTAGAGGTGTAGTGGAGTTTCTTAAGGCGCAATGAGTTCAAATATTCACAGCGCTTCTTTAATTCCGCGTCATGCTTGGCCCAGTTGTCGATGCCGTTCCCGTCGTTTGCCCTAGAGGTAAGCAAAATCGCTTCCCAAAGTTTTTCCATGGCGACCGATTTTCTGTCGTTTGGAAAAATCTTTTTAGCCCAAGCCGGAGAAGGGGCGCCAGCGATGCACCATTGGTAACGGTTCTCCATGGCTTCCTTGTATTTCCCAATCACTTTGTATCGGCCCTTTCTAACCATGGCCATTTTCTTGGCGTCGATACCTTTGTTGCCATCGGGGTCATCACTGTCGATCCAAAGAAAAGCGGGGAGCTCTTCCGCTTTCCATTTCGCTTCTTCAATCTCAAAAGGCAGGGGATTTGCGAGGCTATTAAGACTTTCTTTCTTGAAGGCGATGCGATTCACTTTTTCGGATGACCATTTGACGATTACTTTTTTTGCGCCCGCTTTGTAGCATTCATCGCAAACAAGGGCAACAAAGCCCTCCTGGTCGACGTTTGCTTGAATGATTACGGTTTGCCCTTTGTGCAGAGCAAGCCCGCTACGCACAAGCAATTTTGCGTATTCTTTTATTAAGGTTTTTCTCATTTTTGTTCCTTTCGCGACTATACTAAGCACGGCAAAAATAAAGAAAAGGGGGAGATTCCTATGGCCGAAGTTAAAGAAAGCAAAGGACTCAACAAATTCTGGACGATTTGGAACGTCGTTGAGGATGTGATATTGCTCGCCGCGGGCGTCCTGGCAATCGTGTTTGGATGCACGGACGGGAACGACAACGTGCGCAGCGTCATGGGCAGCATTATCACGTACGCCATCGCCGCTTTTATCATTCTCGATGGTTTGCTACGCCTCATCATGGCGTTGCTTAAAGTGAAAACCAGCGGAGAAGAATCCATCATGCTCGTCAGCGGATTCGAAATCACGCTAGGCATCGTAACCATGATTGTCTTAAAGACCGTGCTTATTGACGCGATGGTTTACTTTATTGCCGTCGGAACTATCGTTATCGGCGCGATGTTCCTTGCCTTCTCCATTGTTTCTTTGATTAGAAAAACCGTTGAAAAATACATGATGCCGGTTCTAGAAATCATTTTCGGCGGCATTTTGATCGGCGTTGGGCTTTACATCATCATTCTTTATAACGTGAGTTCGGAAGCGAAAGACCGCATCTGCCTAATCCTTACAGGATCAGTTCTTTCCATTGTCGCAATTGCCCTAGCAATCATGACCTTGGTTTCCTGCAAAAAGAGAAAAGGCAAAGCCCTTGTCCCTGTCGATAAGGAAAAAGGCAAGCGCTCCAAGAAAGAGAAAAAGGAGCCCAAGAAAGAAGAGACAGAAGTCACGGAAGCGGAAGTCAAAGACAAGGAAGAGCCCGCAATGATTGAGGCGGAAGTCAAAGAAATCGAGCACAAGCCCGAAGACAAAAACGACGAAAGTAAACCCGAAGAAGGCAAATGAAATCACCGCGGATTGCTTGAATCCGCGGTTTTCTTTTATCGATTCAAGGCAGCCTCAACAAGATTCTCCATTAACGCGAGGCGCGTCAAAAGCCCAACGCCACCAGGGACGGGCGTCTGTAAGGCAACCGGAAGACCGGGAACGACGTCGCCATGCAGTTTTCCGTCTTCACCCCGGTTGATCCCGACATCCACGATAAAGGCATCTTTTTTGAACGCGAAACGATTATCCAAATAGCCCAGTTTTCCGATAGCGACGACAATCAAGTCCGCATGGCTTAAGTAAAAAGCCTTATCTTCTTCGCTTGTTTTGCTATGAAGAACCGTCACATTGCAGTCTTTCGCGGTAAGCAGCTTCGCCATGGGTTTCCCGACGATATTGCTGCGGCCTAAAACAACCGCGTTCTTGCCGCGGAAAGGAAATTTCTCTTCTTCTAGATAACGCACGATTCCCAAAGGGGTGCAAGGGGAGAAGGTAGACAAAGGATGAAACCCATCCACGTCTTTTTTAGGGGAAACCGCGAGCTTCACTTTTTCCTCCGAAATATGCTTTGGAAGAGGGAGCTGTACGATAATGCCATCGATCGATTCATCTTGGTTGAAGTGTTCTATCGTCAAAAGAAGAGTTTCTTCCGAAACATCCGGGGAGAATTTCGTCATTTCGACCTTCGCGCCGATTTCGGCCCCGTCTTTCATTTTCCCGCGATCGTAAGAAGCGGAGGCAGGATCGTCGTTTGCCAAAATGATCATTAAATAAGGCGGTTTTTTCATCCCGGCAATCTGTTTTGCTAAGGCCAGCTTTCTCTCTTTTACGAATTCACGAATTTCCATATCAAAGAGGATACTACGAAAACAAATTTTAGAGGATAAAGAAAACCCTCCACGATGGAGGGGAAGAGAACTTTCTTAGAAGAGGAGGCGAATCGCCGCTTCGAGGCTGGCCGAATCCGAGGAGTCGGTGCTCGCGGATTTCGTATTGATCGAGATGAGCAAGGCGATGAAGAGGAAGACAATCGCGAAGCCGAAGGTCAGGTAGGTGATGACTTTCTCGGAACCGCGCTCTTTGGTTTTGGCGAAGACGTTAAGCCCACCGCCGGTAATCGCACCAGACGCGCCTTCAGATTTGCCGCCTTGAAGCAAGGCTAAGATGATGACGATCAGGGATACAACAACGAAGATGATATCATACCATTGCATAAAGGCCGCTCCTTTCAAACAGGCTAATAAAGGATAGACTTTTCTCGTGCGTGTTACAACTAAAAAACAAGCTCACGTTAGTTCTAATAGTTAATGCAACGTTTTCACAATGAAACTGCATTTAGTCTGA
>CAVKPZ010000019.1:0-25231 GCA_963658395.1 Lachnospiraceae bacterium
AAACTATCGCCAAAAATTTTTTGAAAAAGAAGGACGTCAAAGCATTTCAGGATACCTCCTGGTCGAAGCTGATGTAGCCCGGCTCGTCCAGAATGAGGAGATCGTAGGACATCATCTTCTTTTTCAGGGCCGTCACCTGCCTTTCCTTGAGCGCCTCCTTCAGCTCCAGCACAAGATTCGGCGCGGACTCGAAGAGGACCGTCATCCCCCTTTGGCAGGCGAGGATCCCGACCGCTATCGCGATGTGGGTCTTCCCGACGCCGGGGTTGCCGATGAGCGCGGCGTTGCGCCCCTCTGCGACGAAGCGCAGCGACTGCAGCTCCCTTATCGCGTTGGCGGCCGTGAGCGAGAACGCCGACCAGTCGAGCTCGGCGAAGGTCCTCTCGTAGGGGAACCTCGCGGATCTTATCCTCCTGGCTACCGCCTTCTCCTCCCTCGCCTCGCACTCGCGCTCGAGGAGGAGCGAGGGGAAGGCCTCGTAGCTCGCGTTGAGGCCCATCGCCTCGCCTATGAGATCCCTGTAGCATTCCCTCAGGTTGGAGAGATGGAGCCTCTTGGCCATCTTTTCTATAGTCGTGCCTTCCATGGGGTCGCCTCACCACGACGCCCTCGGATATCCGCTTCAGCTGGGCTATCGAGGCGTCCGCGATTCTCTCGCCCCGATCGGTCTTTTCCGACTTGCCGGCGATGAGGTCGATGAACCCGGCCGGGTCGTTTCTGTATTCCCTGCGGTATAGCCTGAGCAATGCGGGGTCGCCCTGCTTGAGCGCGAGCGAGCGGCCAAGCGCGCCAGGCTTCCTCCTGAGCGTCTTCAGATAATGCCTTATCTCCACCGAGTAACCGCCTTTCCCCTCGAGGAGCGGGTGCCTCGCCACCACGGCGCCGTGGCTGGTTATCGCGACCGCCCTGCCGACGATCTCCCATTCCAGCTCCCTCTTGGCGTAATCCTCCGGGACGGAGTAGAAGTTGCACCTTATCGAGACCAGCGAGTAGGAGTTCGCCTTCGCGCGGCCGAAGTCCGCGTCTGTCCTGGCGTTTATCTCCCTCATCCTCCCTTCCTTGTAGGCGATGAGGTCCTCCCACGAGTCGGACTCGTATCTTAGCGAGAAGAGGTCGGGGCGCACCCATCTGCCGGAGTTCTCGACGTGGCCCTTCTCGTTGCCGCTCCTGGGGTTGCAGGCGTTGATCTCGAAGCCGTAGTAGGCCGAGAAGCGGAGCATCTCGTCGGTGAAGACCTTCTCGGCCTTCGACTTGCCGATCCTGGCGACGACGGGCCTCAGGTTGTCGAAGGCGATCTCGCCGAAGACGCCGCCGCATTCCTCGAAGAAGCCCATGAGGGCCTCCTCGACGGAGGCGGTCTTCTCGTCCGCGAAGAGGGCGGCGTAGACGTGGTTCGACTTCGGGCAGCTTATCGTGGCTTGGTGGATCGTCGTCCTCTTGCCGGCGATGATGACCTTCTCCTGGTGGAAGTCGAAATCGGCCCTCTCCCCGTATTCGTAGCACTGCCTTATGAAGACCTCGGGGATCTGCCTCCTCCGCTCGGCGAGCCTGGTTCTCACCGTCCGCTCGCTTATCTTGAAGCCCTCCGAGGCGAGCTGCCTGTGGAGGATCGCGGCGTTGAGCCTCTGCTTGTGGGACTCGCCGAGGACGCTCTCGCGCCTCTCATCCTGCTCGCAGAGCTCGTTGAACCTCTTCTCGAGGTCCCCGGCGAAGACCTTCGCCTTCCGGCCCCCGGTGTCCATTTTTGGCTCCTCGAAGGCGATTCTCTGAATCTGGGCCTGGTCGATGGGGTCGCCGGCCCCCTCGATCTCGGTCTTGGCCTTCTCGAAGTCCCTGACGTATCTTTTCGCGGTGTTCTTCGAGATGCCTAGGGCCTTGGCGATCGACCTTATCGACTCGTCTTTGACCCAAAGTTTGATGATTGTTACTTTGTCCATTTTGCTGACCATCTTTCCGCAGCCTCCAATCTTTGCTTGAAGGCTACTTGGGGGTGGGTCAGTTTTCAATTGCCGATTTCCCCTAAGTGGGTCAGTTTTAGATTACCGAATGCAGCTTGCATATAGCCGTCATATAAGTCGGGAAAGTGAAGTTTGATTTTGCCACGAAAATATAGAGTTCGTATGAGCGCCCATCCGGGGGAGTTGGGCGCGAACCTACAATACCCGCTCCACTCCCTTGCTGCTATTGCTGCACGCTAATCCGCGTTTCTAGGCAAGCCTCAAGCGCCTTGCTAAAGTTCATCCACGCGAAGCATCTACCCTTGCCTAGTTCATATCCCTTAGGCCTTTTTCTTCTAACAAGCGTTAGGAAGGTTCAAGAAAAAACCTCATCCTTTTGCTTTCTTGAATCCCCTTAAGCAGCCATGGCAGAAGAGACTCCTGAAAAATGTAGAATTCTACACTTTTCGGGAATCTAGATTCCTTCTCTTCTAACGCGTCTACCAAACACTAGACGAAGCAGGCTCAATATCAAGGCTTCTTTTCTCTACACGGTGTCTGCAAGACTAGGCTAAAATAAAGAAAAGAGGTAGCCCCATATGCTAGACATCGACGACATCATCCGCGAGCTTCTCGCTCACCCCGCCCGAGAGCTTTACTATTCTATCTCCGAGAACAAGTTCCTCGATAGGAGAGTCTCGGACGAAGAATACGAGTCCAACCCCGATCTTTGCCTCTTCTATGGGGCGAAGAAATGCTGGGAGAGCGCGCGGAAAGGCTTCATGGCAAGGTATCCTGGGGTCTTCCCCGAATTGCCCACGCCTTGCCCTGCGAAAAGGTGGAACGCCCTAGTCGAAGAAAACGGCCTAGAACAAGAATGGTTCGCCGAATTCCGTCTGGCCTTAGCGGAGAACGTGACGAGGTTCGTACAGGTCTTTTGCTTAGAAGAGGTGGAGGCCCCAAGTGAGCTCTACCGAAAGATCAAAGAGGAGATGAGGGCCTTCGAAGCCAAGCATTACGAGAGGAAATACTCGGACATGGTCCTCTTCACTCTCGGCGCGGACTATGAATACGTGCCGATGACGGTCCTAGGCAACGCCGGGAACGTCTATGGGGTGAGCTTCTATCCTAGCGACGAGCGCGCCGACAATTACCTGCTCGTCCAGAACCAGGAAAGGATGGGGATGGACTGCCCGACGGCCAACGCCATCTCGACGATGGTCTCTTTCTACTTCGAGAAGGAGACCTTGCTTGGCATGCCCTTCAAGGACCCTTACAAAAGCGGCTTCCATTTCACTTCCGCCTATTTGACTCTAGGGACCGTCATGCATTCCTGCTTGCCCAAATCAATCGCCATCCGCGCCTTGAATTACCTGGAAGTCGCTAACCGCGAGATGGCAAATTTCGTCTCTTTGCCCCAAAGCAAGATCAAGGACAACCAGTTTTATAGCATTGGGCTCAACGCAGGGAAGATCAGCGTTAACGAAACCGACCCTCATGATCAATTCGTCGGCGACTTCCCCTTTGATTTCCGCACCATCCGTTTCCTTGACCCCGCGCTCAAGTTCAAGAAAGGCGGGGCAATGGACTTCGCCGTCAAATGTCTTTCAAACTACAGGGTGAACCCCAAAAAGGACGACCGAAGGATCGAAAACTTCGCCTTCATTGCCGTCCTTTGCGACCACGATAGCGGCGACATCCTCATCCATTCTTTGGGCGTCGCCAAAAACTACCGCCCCTTCGATCATCTTGTCGAATCGCTCTCGAAGGACCTTGAGAAAATCACTCTCCCCAAGACCTTCTACGTGAACAATTACTTCGATTACTGCTTTTTCGGTGAGTTCTTTGCCCCTTATATCAAGAAGAACAAGCTGAAGGTCGAAATATGCCGGGGCGAGCTGGCCTCTGACGAAGCAGTCAACGCCCTTGACAATTACTTATTGGACGAGATGGAGGGCGAAGACGAAGAGGATCTCTTCCCCCAAAAGAAGATCGCCGAAGCCTGAAGCGCGCTTGGATAAAATATCCCCATTAGAGACGGATTCAGGTTCTCAATTGAGGTCTTCGCCGTTGGACTCGATGACTTTCTTATACCAATAAGCGCTCTTCTTGGGGATGCGCTCCATGGTCGAGTAATCAATGTATACAAGACCAAATCTCTTCGCGTAGCCAAACTGCCACTCGAAGTTATCAAAGATGGACCAGTAGAAATAGCCTTTGATGGGGTAAGTCTCGGCGGCCTTCTTCATCTCCAGGAGATGGGCTTTGATGTAGTCAATCCGCATGTCGTCAGGGACATCGCCTCTAAGGGTTTTCCATTCGGTGAGGCTGACCCCATTCTCTGAGATGATAAGCGGCAGCTTGTAACGGTCGTAATAGTATTTGATGACGTATCCCATCGCCTCTGGGGTGATGATCCAGTTCATCGAGGTGTAGTTATCGATTGCGCGGAAGGGGAGTCTTTTCACGCCTTCTGGAGTGCTTTCGATGTAGTATCCGCGGTAAAGGTTGATGGCGAAATAATCAAGCTGGCACTTGATGATCTTCATATCCTCCGCGGAAGGATGGTAATCATATTTGGCAAACCATTCCTGGTACTCTGAAGAGAAGCTTCCTTTGATGAGGGCATCAGGGAAGAAACAGGCATCATAGAAACTGCCGTTAGGAGAGAAGTTGTACTTCAAAGCCGCTTCCGCCTCTTCGGGCTTGCTAGGAAGAGTGGGGGTGGTGCAAGAGACGAGGCCGATGCTCAGCTTATGCTTCGCGGCCTTCCTCATCGCCTTCTCCGCCTTGCCAAGGCAAAGGAGCAAATTGTGGGCGACGTTGAAGGTCTCTTTCCTAGAGAGCTTCAGGAAAGGGGCGTGGCCGCCGAGGAAGTGGCCATCCTCCACGATACATTCAGGCTCGTTGATGAGGATGTATTGATGGACTTTGTCCCCGAACATCTTTACGACTTTGGAGGCGTATTCGGCGTAGTAATCGCTGATCTCGGGATTGAGATAGCCCCCCTTCTCATAAAGCTTTCTGGGAAGGTCCCAATGGAAGAGATTCACCCACGGGGTGATGCCATTCTTCAGCAGCTCATCGACCAAATCCTGATAGAACTTCACCCCCTCGGGATTAAGTTCCCCGGTCCCATCCGGTAGCAGACGCGGCCAGCTGACGGAAAAGCGGTAATTCTTGATGCCGAACTTCTTGAGCAAGGCGACATCCTCTTTGTAGCGGTGGTAGTGGTCGCAGGCGAGTTTGCCATTCATATCCCCCAAGACATGCCCTTCGGTGTATTTGCTATCCCAAACGCTCTCTCCTCTTCCTCCTTCTGACTCCGCCCCTTCGATTTGGTAGGCAGAAGAGGCCACGCCCCAGATGAAATCTTTGTCTAACGCCATATGTTTTGTTTTCTCCTTGTCTGGATTTGCCCTGACTATATCGACTTCTTCTTTTTATATAAAGGATATAGAAAGGTCCTTATGCGCTTTTCAAGACAAACAGGAACGGAAATGAAACAGCTAGGCCATTTGAAAAGGCCGTCGCAAGGACGGCCTAAGTAAGTCTAGGGGACTAGAGATCAGAAATGGTAGGTGGCGATGTCAGAAAGGAAGAAGCAACGGCCATTAGAAACTTTTCCAAGAGTCATGGTAATATTTTCCGTTCCAGCAATTTGGCCGGCGGTAAGAGCGATATCGTAAGTCTTGTCCTCGTTCTTGTTGTAAACGTGGGCCCCAATATCATCAATAGTGACGACCCAGTTATGGAAAGTCTTTTCAATTTGATCAACGGTATAGGCGTCACAGCCACTAAGATTAGCGCCATTAGCACCCATAGCAGTATCACCGAAGTAGAAGGTTTCGTTGCCGTTCCAACCACCGATGATGAACTGTATTCCTTTTTTAGCAGCAAACAACGTGCTTAAATCGGTTCCATCAAAAGTCACTTTAGCGCCTGCGCTTGCATCGTTTCCCAAAATGGCAACATATTCATCGGCGCCGCCAACAGCTTCGTACCAGAACGCCGCGCCAGCCCCACTTGTATGTTCGGATTTAGTTCTAACCGTGCCACCGGTAACGGCAAAGCCGGTTTTTGTAGTGACATCGAGAAGATTTCCTTCGCCGTTAAGATAATAAGGCCTCCCAAGCCAGTAATATCTTGTACTTCCATACCTGTCTTTGGCATCGAACAATATGCCTTCTTCGCCATTAGCTTGAGCAGTGGTAAGAGTCAAATCGCCCGTACGATTGGTGCGGCCGTCATAGTTCATAGGATTCGTCAACTCAGTATCGGCGAAATGCATATGCACGGTCCCAGCAGAATCTTTGGTGAAGCGGAGCATAGTCTTCGTTAAATGCTTAACATCATTACTACCATTTTCCGGAAGTTTTTTTCTTCCGGAAGCAGTTGTAACGTGCAAATAGTTGTTGCTATTATAACCGCCAATAGGCATATAAACGGTTGGCACGGTATCCAGGATGCTGCTGAAATTAATAGCCGGGATATTGACCGTGTTTTCCTGATCCGCAGAAGAGCCAGGAACAAACATAAAGCCCTCATCATCAGTCAATGTGCAGCCACTAACATCGGCGACCTTTTTTGTGACAATTCCAGTGCCAAGCGTGAAGTCCTCAGCCTTCCAATCATTCACGTAAACCTTCTTGGCATCCCCATACTTCCAGTTAGCCTTAACGGTCGTGCTACCAGCGACTTTGTCATAGGCAACGCCGTCTTTATACCAGCCGCCGAACTCATAGGATTCGTAGTATTCATCCGCCTCACGAGTGGTGGTGGGAAGCGCGGAGGCCTCGGCGCCATAAGCATATTTGCCTGCTTCAACGGCAACTCCGCCACGGGCGTCGAAGGTGATTGTGGAATCAAGCGGAGCGACGTAGCGATCGTCGCCTTCTTTGATTTCGTCCCAATAAACAGTGTCTTGGATGTTTCCGCCCTCTTCGATAATCCCGGTAGTCGGTTCTTCGAAGACGCGGGCGCCATATTTGCCGCTAGCATCAGGGGTGCAGCTCGCCCAGAATTCTTTCGAACCATGGGTGGTCTCCGTCGCCTCAACGGCGGCGTAATGCTTCCAGACGGTGGCTTCGCCACCATAAGTGCGGATGGTTCCGTTGCCTCCGGTTGCGGCGGTGACGCCGAGGGTGAGGGCGCCTAAAATCCCAGCCACAGACAGCAACGCGAGTTTTTGCTTCTTTATCATGTTTTTCTCCTTTGATAAGTGTTCCGTCCGTTGTTGCTCTTCGCTTATGACGAGTCGGGAACAGCAAAGGCGAAACTATTAGCTCGATACGGGCATTCTAGGAATGAGGTGTCCTCAAAAACAACAAACAGGGCTTTCCGTGTAAAAAAGTAGGACAATCCTTTGTTAAATGGAAACGCTTACATTGGCAAAAACAAAGGCTTCAAGAGTTTTTCCTCTCCCTTTGGAAAGCCCCGTTATAATTCTCTTCGAACAAAAGCCAACGGGGCGAAAGGAATGAAGCTATGCTAAGTGGAATCGATAAGTTGCTCACGGGGGATCTCCTCAAGATCCTCTGCGATATGGGGCACGGGGACGAGATCGTCATCGCGGATGCGAACTTCCCGGCGGATACCTGCGCCAAAAGGCTCATCCGGATGCCGGGGATCGACGCGGTAAGCGTGGCCAAAGCCGTCACCAGCGTCATCCCCTTGGACACCTATTCGGAGCATCCTTTGCTCGCGATGGAAATCACCGAAAGCGACAAGAAAAAGGGGATGGGCAGGCCTGAGATCATCGCCGAATACGAGAAGGCTCTGAATCACCCCGTCTCCGAGATTGAACGCTTCGCCTTTTACGAGAAGGCGAAGAACTGCTACGCGGTCATCCAGACGGGGGAAGAAAGAATCTACGGGAACCTCATCATCGTCAAAGGCGTCGTCCTTTGATTAGGAGCAATCCCGATTCTTTAGATATTGGTCTCCCTGGGAAGCGACCAGAACCCAGGCAAAACAATCACAATGTGGCTTTTAAAAGCGTCAAGCCCGTTAGGAATTTTGAATTTTCCCATTTTCAAAGGCTCAACTAAGCGGTTGGGCCGTTTTGCTAGCGAAACGGGGCTTCTTTAGCCATTTTTCTGCAAGGAAGCCCGCCTTTGCGATAGGTTTTCCTTCACTGTCTCGGGAAGATGACCTCCCGACTCGCCAAGCCGGTCCGGAAGTTCTTCACGGGCATAATCTATGGCATCCTGAAGGGCAGAGCGTCTTACCTAGCGACGTCGCGCACGCCCTCGCCGAAGACGCGCTCCCCAAGAAGACGATCAAGAGGCTGTCGAGGTCCCTCGACCGCGGGGTCGATAAGGATTTCAGGGACGGCCGGCTTTCTCTTGCGATCTCAATGATGCCCAAGAGCGGCCTCGGGTGGAACGAGAACGCCCCTGCGCTTTCGGACATGAAACCATACACAGAAGTCATGCAATAGGCATAACGCCCATGAAAAGTTGCGGATTAGTACTGACAAAAATCATCGTTAAGTTGTTTTTTGTAAACATTTCAATTCTTTGTAACCCGTTTTTTGTCAACATTTTCATGTTTTGTCATTTGATTTTTGTAAACATTTAAAGCAAAATCGTACCGAGGTCACAACCATGTTCAAACGAAAAGCATATGATGAATTACTGAAATGGAAAAATACATGGAATGGCAAATACGCCGTTTTATTGGAAGGCGCAAGGCGTGTAGGTAAATCCACAATCGCTGAGCATTTTGCAAAAAATGAATATAAATCCTATATCCTCATCGATTTTGCTCAGCTCAACAAAAGAATTATTGATTGCTTTGATGATATCAGCGATTTGAATATGTTTTTTGCAAAGCTTCAACTTGAGACACACGTAACTTTATATCCCCGAAATTCTGTCATCGTCTTTGATGAAGTCCAGTTATTTCCAAAGGCAAGACAAGCGATAAAGTATCTCGTGAAAGATGGAAGATATGATTATATTGAGACGGGGTCGCTCATCTCAATCAAGAAGAACGTCAAAGATATTTTAATTCCATCCGAGGAGATGAAGATTCAGGTCAATCCGATGGATTATGAGGAATTTTGTGATGCTGCTGGATTCTCGTATGCAAACCTAAGAATGCTGTATGAGCATAAGAAGCCCATCGGCGATGCCATCAATAGGAAACTCATACGTGATTTTCGTATCTATTTAGCCGTTGGTGGAATGCCACAGGCTGTGGATGCTTATGTTAAGAATATGAATTTTTACCAAATCGATGACATCAAGAAGGAAATCATTCATCTTTATGAAGATGATTTAAAGAAAATAGATGGAAGCGGCCGACTTTCTAGTATCTTCACCTCGATTCCAGCGCAGCTTGTTTCTAGCAAAAGAAATTTTTCTTTCAGAGCCACCGGCAACAAAGGCAGGACGAGCAAAGATGAGGAAAGGCTGTTTGACCTAATTGATTCGAAAATCGTCAATATATGTTATCGGCTTTGTGAGCCAAGCATTTCGCTTACTCAATCCATAGAAATGAATAAATTCAAACTGTATTTGTTTGATACCGGCCTTTTCGTCACGATGTTATTCAATAATGGAAATAAGGATTACGAAGATATCTACAAGAAATTATTGTCGAATGACTTGAATCTCAACTTAGGATACTTATATGAAAATATGATTTCCCAGATGCTCATAGCCAATGGAAAGAAATTATATTATTTCACTTGGGCTACAAAGAAAGATTCCTCAAGGAATTACGAGATTGATTTCCTATATGCAAAGAAAGGAAAGGTCATACCTCTCGAAGTGAAATCATATCGAATAGCCAAGCATAAATCGATCGATGCCTTCAAAGAAAATTATCCCAAGATATGTGGGCAGAGATATTTGCTTTCTTCAAAAGACTATAAAAGGGATGATGACTTAACCAACCTTCCATATTATCTTTTCCCATTCTTGCTGGAAGAATAAACAAATTCTAGCGGCAAGCCAAAATGGTGATGCTTAAATTAGGAGCCGTCATGATTTATCCCCTTCTTTGAAGGCTTATTTCGCTCTTTTGGGCTAGATTTCTTCTTTCTGGGAAGCCTTTTGACCTCGATGAAGACGTGGCTTTTTTCTCTCTTCTCCCAGGCGCCCGGGATCGACGCGGTCGTTCAGACCGGGGGGGAGCGGATCTGCGGGAACCTCATCATCGTCAAAGGCGTCGTCCTTTAATTGGGGGCTATCCCGATTCTTGCGACATTGGTTGTGTTGTTATAGAAAACGGCCGATAAATGTCCTACCAATCCGCGGCGAAACTTCAAAAGGAATCCCGGCGCGGTTTTTGCCTATGAGTCCGCAATGAACTAAGTCAAAGACTCTCACCGAATTGGCGTCCGTCTCTATCGAAAGGCGGCGCTTAAAACCCTTGCCTCATAGGCGCCAGGTCCCAAAGCCCTTAGCGTTTCACCGTAAGATATTTCTGGTTTCTGGATCTTGCCGGGGCAATGGGCATAATAAGCCCTTGTTTAATCAAGGGATTTAGCAAATCCGTCCTAAAGTGGCTTCGACTCGCATATCCTATATGGTCCTGAATCTCTTCTCTGCTACGAGGGCGATCGCGGCAAAACTCAAGAATCTGCAACGCATAAGAAGTATTCAAGACTTTTTCTATAGGTTCTTCCACGTAAAGCAAATCAAACAAAGTCAGTGAAAAGAAATCTCCAAAGTCCTCAAGAAGAGGCTTTTTAGACTCGAGGTCTTTATAAGCTTCGGATATTTTCTTGAAACCGCTCCCGGTCTTCTCCATGAGCCCAACGCATTCGAAACAGTTGCAGATTGTCTTATTTCGCCTTACGGAAGGGATATTATTTAAGTCATACTCACAGGGTTCTTTGGAAAGCAACCAAGATCCAGGCGAAGTGATCACAATGCGGTTTTTGTAAACGTCGACGTCGATCTGCGTGCCTTCGATTGAGTAGTCGCGATGAGCTATGGCATTCACCACAGCTTCCCTAAGGGCTTGTTCCGGATAGGAATAGGTATCTAATCTCCCTCCGTCTTTAGTCTTGATGAATCCCGTCCTGGTTCCCCGGCGAAGAAAAGCCATCGTTTCGGAAAACGTAAAGCAAAGGCTGCCTTTGAAATCTTTTCGGTCAATGGCCTCATCGACCCCTTTGTTGTAGCCATTCCAAATTCGGCAGGAGATCAGAGTGTCGTCGCTAGTGTAGGAATCGGAAAACATTTTGAGGCCTCCGCTTACCCTTCCGTCCTGGGTCACCACCTCCTCGCTCATAAGCGTCTCGAGAGAAGGCCCCTTCCCGTCTTTTCGAAACATTCTGCCGAGAACGTTGAACTCTTTGTAATCGTTCGGGTGATATTGCTCATTCAAGATGTTCCTATCGACACCATATTTTCTTTTCCCAAGTTTGAGGATTTGCTTCACATTTGCGGGAACGGTTGCGCCATTCTCTCGAATGAAAACCTTTTCGTTATAATCGCCTACCCTGTACACTGTGATATCTTCGGCCGGCTCGATTTCAATCGACAAAACGAAATTTGAATTCTCGCAAGCAATTGTGTCAAAGCGGGCTTCCAAATGGGGAAAGACGCACCGATCCATCATTCTAAGAACGAGATTTTTGCAATCATCGACCTCTTTCTTGCCTATCCCTACAGCAACTCCATCATCAGAGACGCCAACGTACATAGTCCCACCATCAGAATTAGCAAAGCCGACAATGGTCTTTAGCCAATCTTCCGCCTTGTCTTGAGCTTTCTCCAACCTAACCTTGAATTCGCATTCCCCATCCTCAAACAAACCATGACCAAGAAGTTCCACTAAATATTTCATAAACGTCTCCTTTACTAGCCAAATTATAAACAAGAAATATTTAGCTGACAATCATCATGAGCCCTCATGAGCCCTCATGAGCCCTCGAGCATAAACCCGCAGTTTTAAAAACGTTTTTATTTCGGCATATCCGTATGTTTTCGAAGGTTTTATCACCAAACTTGCAATTCCTGCCTTTCCATTTTCCGCTCATCATGAGCCCTAAAAGATGGTTTTTTGAACATCATGAGCCCTCATGAGCCCTGTCGAGGGCTCATGATGTTTCGCCTTTAAATCTTTTTTGTTTGCTGCCATAACCCCATGCCGAAAATCGAAGTCCAGCATTTAAACGTCTCCTACTTAGGCAAGAAGAAGCAGGAGTACCCGGCTTTGAAAGGCGGGACCTGCAGCTTCGACGACGGGAAGACCAGTGCTTTGATGGGGGAGTCTGGCTCAGACAAGACGACCTTGCTCCCGCAAGTGAAAGAAAGGGGGCCGTGAAGAGATGATCGCCACCTGGCAGAACTGGCGATTCGACATCAATAAAGCCGGCGTCTTTATCACCAACAAGAACGAAGGCAAGACCTATTTTGCCTCGCTTACACCCGCTCAGTTAGCGGGCGAAGAAGGCGTGAAGATCCGCTTATCCTCCGATGGCGAAAGCATTGACAAATCCTACCTCGTTTCCAATATCTCCGCTTATAAAGCCTAAGCGTTTTAGCCATAAATAACCCTGCAAAACAGGGTTATTTTCTTTGTTTTGCAGTGTTTTTTGAACAAAAACAAATAAGCTAATCAAGGGAATTTCCCTTTTTCTCAAACGCAGAAGTCGTTGTTCTAGATACAATAAGAAGCGGAGGAATAGCGTATGGTTGAAATCGACGACATCATCGGCAAGCTTATCAATCACCCATCCAAAGAATTGTTCTATTCCATTTCAGAAGGCAAAATTCTCGAGAGAAAAGTATCCGGGGACGAATATGAGAGCAACGAAGACCTTTGCTGCTTCTGCGGGGCAAAGAAGTGCTGGGATACCGCGAGAAGGACTTTTATGGGAAAGCACAAAGATGTTTTCCAAGAGGTGCTGGCGCAGTGCAAGGTGGCGAGCTGGAATTCTCTCGTCAAAGAAGCCAATCTAGAAAGGGAGTGGTTCAAGGAGCTTCGCCTTGCCTTAGCAGAAAATGTCACCCGTTTCACGGAGATGTTCGGCCTAAAAGAGACCGAGGCGGAGCCAGAACTATACGCGGAAATCAAAAAGGAACTTCTTTCTTTCGAAGCCAAGCATTACGAAAGGAAATATTGCGACATGGTTTATTTCCGGCTTGGCGCGGATTATGAAGTCGTGCCGCTGACCATCCTAGGCAACGCTGGGAAAGTCTTCGGGATTAGTTTCTATCCTAGCGACGCCTACGGGGACAACTTCCTTTTGATCCAAAACCAGGAAAGCCTCGGCCTTGATAGCGCCACGACCAATTCCATATCGAAGATGCTCTCTTTCTATTTCGAGGAAGAGCCGAATTCCTATCCTCTTCTAAAAGATCCCTACGAAAGCAAACAGCATATCACCTCCGCTTATCTTTGCTATGGCACCTTCATGCGTTCCTATCTTCCGAAGTCTCTGGCTATTCGCGCCTTAAACTACCTTGAATGGGCAAATAAGGAGATGGCTCTATTTGCAAAATCAAAGCAAGGCAAAGTCAAGGACGGCACCTTTTACGACATCACTTTGGACGATGACAAATTCGGCGTGTATGAAATCGATCCATATGGAGCTTTTAAGGGCCATCTTCCTTACGATTTTAACGACGTTCCCTTTCCCGATGTGCCACTAACTTTCAGAAAGGGTGGCGCCTTCGATGCGACAATCAAGATTTTGCCAGGATTTACCTCCGAAGAGGAGGAGGAACGGGTGATTGGCTTGAATTTCATCGCGATTTTCTGCGATCACGACAGCGGTTATATCCATGTCCACACGGTTGGGCAAGCTAAGAATTTCCGCCCTTTCGACGAACTGGTCGAAGCCCTAGCGAAAGACCTGCAGAAAATCACGCTTCCCAAGACGATCTATGTGAACAACTACCTGGATTTGCGGTTCTTCCGAGCCTATTTCGAGCCTTATATTGAGAAAGGCAAGGTCAAAGTCGAGATTCAACTTGGGGAGCTAAAAACCGACGTCGCTTATAGGGGCTTGAAAAACTTTTTGGAGAACGTCGCAGAAAAAGAAGAAGGCTTCGTCTCAAAAAGACCCGCAGAAGCCTAATACTGTTTTGCAGTTTTTGGCCTCGTAGATTTTGGCCAAAGGCCATCCTGCAAGCGACTCTTTTTTAGCAGAGCAGATCCAATTAGGTATTTTCGACCTTTTTTACCTAGTTGAATGCATAAGCCATCAGAGATTCTAATCAAGCTGAACCACAAGCCCTTAGGCGAAATACTTCAAAATCTGAAGGTTTTCCCACAAAATTGAAAGCCTCGCAAAACAGGGACGTTTTTCGTTTTTGCGGCCTTTTTGCATTCAAAAAGCCCGTCCCCTTTCAGAGACGGGCAAACGAGACATCAGTCTTCTTGATCGGCGCGGTCGTGCTTTTCGATGTATTGGGCTTTGACCTTCTTCATCGCCTCGGAGACGGAGAAGA
Organism: Lachnospiraceae bacterium; assembly: GCA_963658395.1. Lineage (GTDB taxonomy): Bacteria > Bacillota_I > Bacilli_A > RFN20 > CAG-826 > Alloenteromonas. Next base: position 14,357 of record CAVKPZ010000019.1, read on the forward strand.
GGTTGGCCTCTTCGGCTTCTTCGGGGGTCGCTAGACCAGTGCCGGCGGGTATGAGCTTACCGGTGATGACGTTCTCTTTGAGACCGTGCAAGACATCGGTGCGGTTCTTCACCGCGGCATCGGTGAGGACGCGGGTCGTTTCCTGGAAGGAAGCGGCGGAGAGGAAGGAATCGGTCTCGAGCGCGGCCTTGGTGATGCCAAGGACGAGCGGCTCGCAGATCGCGGGCTTGCCCCCATTAAGAAGCACAGCGGCGTTCTCTTCGGTGAAGCGGTCCATGTCGACGCGGGAGCCAGGAAGCATCTTGGTGTCCCCGCCATCGACGATGACGACTTTGCGAAGCATCTGACGGATGATGATCTCAAGGTGCTTGTCGGAGATGCCGATGCCCTGAGCATGGTAGACCTTGCGGATTTCCTTGAGGATATAGACCTCGAGTTTCTCCACGCCGCCAACCTCGAGCAACTTGCGGGGGTTGATGGCGCCTTCGGTGATCTTGCCGCCGTTTTCGACCTTGTCGCCCTTTTTCACGCGAAGGTGGGCGCCATAAGCAGTCTCGTATTCCTGCTCTTCGAGGTCATTGGCGATGACGACTTTGTAGCGCTCGTCTTCGGGGGTGATGCTCTTGACGACGCCCTCAATCTCAGAGATGCAGGCTTCGCCTTTGGGGTTACGCGCCTCGACAAGCTCCTGAACACGGGGAAGGCCGGTCGTGATGTCGCTACCCGCCATACCGCCGGTGTGGAAGACTCGCATGGTGAGCTGAGTGCCAGGCTCGCCGATGGATTGGGCGGCCATGATGCCGACCGCGTCACCAATGCTGACGAGGTTGCCGGTAGCCATGTTTTTGCCATAGCAGTGCTGGCAGACGCCGTCTTTGGTTTCGCAGGTGAAGATGGTGCGGATCTCGACCTCTTGGATGCCGCAGGCGACGATGGCTTTGGCCTGATCATCGCTGATCATGGTGTTGCCTTCGACGATGATCTCGCCGGTCTGCGGATTGATGATGTCGTGCATCGCATAGCGCCCGGAGATGCGGTCATCGAGGGTCTCGACGACTTTGTCCTGAGCAGTGTTGCGGATTTCGCGGACCATGAAGCCATGGTCGCAGTGGCAGTCTTCCTCACGGACGATGACGTCTTGCGAGACATCGACCAGACGTCTAGTGAGGTAGCCAGAGTCCGCGGTCTTAAGCGCAGTGTCGGCGGCGCCTTTACGGGAGCCGTGGGTGTTGTTGAAGTATTCGGAGACCTTTAAGCCGACACGGTAAGAGGAGACAATCGGGATTTCGATTTCTTCGTTCTTCGGGTTGGCGACGAGGCCTTTCATACCGATGAGCTGCTTGAAGTTATCAAGCGAGCCACGGGAGCCGGAGTCCGCCATGATGACGAGCGGGTTGCGCTTGTTCTCCTTCATGGCCTTGCTGACTTCTTCAGCGACGTCTTTGGTGCATTTGGTCCAGATGTCGACGATCTGTTTGTGGCGCTCTTTCGCGGTGAGGAAGCCGAGCTTGTAGAACTTCTCGATCTGGTCGACCTTCTTGTTGCCTTCGGCGACAAGTTTGGCCTTCGCATTGCCGATGCTCCCTTCCTTGATGTCATCGATGGAGACGGTGACGGAAGAGATCATGGAGTAGTAGAAGCCCTGGTCTTTGATCTTGTCGAGGACGGCGCTCGTTTTGGAGGCGCCATACTTCTTGAAGACCATATCGATAAGAGGTCCTAATTGCTTCTTGCCAATCTGCTTCTTAAGAGGAAGCGTGTCGATATATTGGGCAATCGGGGAGAGAGAGGAATTCTCGTCGTAGTCTTTTCCAAGCTTCTCTTTGACTTCCGCGGGGGACACGAACCACTCTTCCATGTAGTCGAGGGATTCGCCCGGGTGCGGAACGTCGTTGATGTAAGGGAAGTCGTCAGGGAAGACTTCGTTGAAGATGATCTTGCCAACGCTCGTGATGAGGTACTTGCTCGCGACATCTTCCGGGATGCCAGAGCCAAGATCCTTATGGATCGCGCTCGCGGGGATCACGATGCGGTTATGAAGCGAGACAACGCCCGATTCATAAGCGGTGCGGACCTCGCCGACGCTATGGAAAACTTTGCCTTCCATCTCTTTCCATTCGAGGTTCTGCTCAGCCATCTCGAGGACGGCTTTGCGCTCAAAGACGCCGGTCTTTTGCTTTTCTTCCTTCGCCTCGATCGCGCGGAGAGAATCCGCCCGGTCCTGGAAGTCCTTGCGGGACTCTTCGGTGGTGAGGTGGAAGTTGCCAAGGATCATGTCTTGGCTTGGGACGACGATGGCTTTGCCATCTTTCGGGCCGAGGATGTTGTTGCTCGCGAGCATCAGCTCGACGGCTTCTTTCTGAGCCGCGCGGCTGAGCGGTACGTGAACGGCCATCTGGTCGCCGTCGAAGTCGGCGTTGAAGCCAGGGCAGACGAGCGGGTGCAGACGGATGGCGCGCCCGTCGACTAGAACAGGCTGGAAGGCCTGGATCGAGAGGCGGTGGAGGGTCGGAGCGCGGTTAAGCAATACCGGGTGGTCGGAGATGATTTCCTCGACGATGTCGAAGACGACCGGATCATAGCGGTCGATGAGCTTGTCCGCGGCCTTATGTGCGGAGACTTTCCCTCTTTCGATGAGGATCGCCGCGATGAAGGGACGGAGGAGCTGGATTGCCATCTCGCGAGGCAACCCGCATTGATACATGCGCAGATTCGGTCCAACCGCGATGACGGAACGTCCGGAATAGTCGACGCGTTTGCCAAGGAGGTTCTGACGGAAGCGCCCCGGCTTGCCTTTGAGCCCCGAAGAAAGGGACTTCAGCGGACGACCGCTAGGGCCGGTGACGGCTTTGGTGCGGCGCCCGTTGTCGATAAGGGCGTCGACGGCTTCCTGAAGCATACGCTTCTCGTTCATGAGAATGACGTATGGGGCGGACATGTCGATGAGCTTCTTAAGACGGTTGTTACGGCTGATGACGCGGCGATAGAGATCGTTGAGGTCACTCGCGGCGAATCTGCCGCCGTCAAGCTGAAGCATCGGGCGGAGATCGGGCGGGATGACCGGGAGCGCGTCGAGGATCATCCATTCAGGCTTCTGGTTGGAATCCTTGAAGGCGTTGATGGCTTCGAGACGTTTGGAGAGTTTCAAACGGGTCTGCGTCGAGGCTTTCTTCATGGCCTCGTTGATGGATTTGAATTCCTCTTCGAGGTTGACGTTATGGAGAAGCTCTTTGATGGCTTCGGCACCTTCGCCGAATTCGGCGCCGGTGTACTTGTTGATGTATTGGCTGATCGTGTAGAAGTCGAAGGTCTCTTGGGGGTTCTGCATCTTCTCGATGAGCTCGTGGCCTTTTGAGTAATCGCTGTTGCTCTCATCGAGCGTCTCAAGGATTTCCTTGATGGCTTCGGTGAATTCCACACGGGCGGCAGACTCGGAGAGATAGTCCTTGTACTTGATGGTGACGTAAGAATCGCCATTAGGCTTCTTCTTATCGCCCGCGTAAAGAACGACGTGGGCGGCGAAGTAGATGATGTCCTCAAGGTTCTTCGGAGTCATGTCGAGGACAAGGCTCATCCTGGAGGGGATCGACTTCAGATACCAGATGTGAGCGCAGGGGGAGACGAGCTCGATGTGCCCGAATCTCTCTCTACGCCAATCCTTGGAGATGACTTCGACGCCGCACTTTTCGCAGGTGATGCCCTGGTGGCGGATCTTTTTGTATTTTCCGCAGTGGCATTCATAGTCTTTGGCGGGGCCGAAGATCTTCTCGCAGAAGAGGCCGCCCATCTCCGGTTTCTGGGAACGGTAGTTGATGGTTTCGGCTTTGGTGACTTCGCCCTTGCTCCAGTTGCGGATCATCTCGGGGCTAGCGAGGCCGACCGAGACGGAGGCGAGGTCGTTCACGTCGAAGGTCTCGACGTGGTGTTCGCGGCGGGGGAGGCGAGGTTCCTCTTCCGTCACGACAGTATCTTCAATTTTGATTTCGTCAGACATTGTTCATTCCTCGCTTTCTTTATTCTTCGCTCCCGGGGAGCTTGTCGGAAATGGAGAATCCTTCCTCCGCGGCCATATCGGCAGAAACCTCAATGGTCGCCGTGGGATCGATTTCCTCTTCCTTCGGAGACATCGCGTTGCGGATGGAAGAATTGACTTTCTTCTCCTCGATGAGAGCCTGTTTGGTGAGCTCGTCGAGGTCGATCTTGCTGCCATCCTTCTTGTACAAGTTGACGTTGAGGCAAAGGCCTTTGAGTTCCTTGACCAAGACTTTGAAGGCCTCGGGCATGCCGGGCTTCGGGATGGGAAGCTTTTTGATGATCGCTTCGTAGGTCTTTCTTCTGCCGACGCGGTCGTCGGATTTGATGGTGAGCATTTCCTGGAGGATGTGGGCGGCCCCGTAAGCTTCGAGGGCCCAGACCTCCATCTCGCCGAACCTCTGGCCGCCGTTTTGCGCTTTGCCGCCAAGAGGCTGCTGCGTGACGAGGGAGTAAGGTCCGGTGGCGCGGGCGTGCAGCTTATCGTCGACCATGTGCACGAGTTTGATCATGTACTGGACGCCGACGGAGATGCGCTCGCTATAAGGCTCGCCGGTTTGACCATCATAGAGGACGGTCTTGCCGTCTTCGCTGAGGCCGGCTTTCTTCATGATGTCGAAGAGCTCTTCGTTGCTCACGCCGTCGAAGACGGGGGTGGCAACCCTCATCTGGAGCTTGCGGCAAGCAAGACCCAAGTGGACCTCGAGAATCTGGCCGATGTTCATACGAGAAGGGACGCCCATCGGGGAGAGGAGGATGTCGATCGGGGTGCCATCGGCAAGGAAAGGCATGTCCTCGATCGGAAGGATTTTGGAGATGACGCCTTTGTTACCGTGACGGCCGGACATCTTGTCGCCTTCGGAAATCTTTCTCTTTTGGACGATGTAGACGCGGACGACCGTGTTGACTCCCGGCGGGAGTGGATCTTTGTTCTTGCGGGAGAAGATCTTGACCGCGTGGACGATGCCTGCGCCGCCATGGGGGACGCGCAGAGAGCTGTCTTTGCCCTCTTTCGCCTTCTCGGCGAAGATGGCCATGAGCAGCTTCTCTTCTGGAGTCGGCTCGGTCTGTCCTTTCGGGGTGATCTTGCCGACAAGGATGTCGCCTTCTTTGACTTCGGCGCCCGGAATGATGATGCCCCTCTCGTCGAGGAAGGCTTTCGCTTCTTCGCCTACGTTAGGGACGTCGCGGGTGATCTCCTCGTTGCCGAGTTTGGTGTCGCGGCATTCGAGTTCGTATTTCTCGATGTGAATGGAGGTATAGACGTCATCCTTCACCATGCGCTCGGACATGATGATGGCGTCTTCGTAGTTGTAGCCGTGCCAGGTCATGTAAGCGACGAGGACGTTGTGGCCAAGGGCAAGTTCGCCATGCCTCATGGCGGGGCCGTCGGCGATGATGTCGCCTGCTTTGACCTTGTCGCCGACGTGGACGATCGGGGTCTGGTTCATGCAGGTGCCGTTGTTGGTGCGGTCGAACTTCTGAAGGTCATAGGTGACGACTTCCTTACCGGCTTTGGTCTGGATCTTCTTGCTGTCCATGTAGACGACTTCGCCGTCTTTCGTCGCGACCACGGCCAAGCCGGAGTCACGGGCGATGATCTGCTCCATGCCCGTCCCAACATAAGGGATTTCAGGGGAAAGAAGAGGGAGAGCCTGACGTTGCATGTTCGCGCCCATGAGAGCACGGGTCGCGTCATCGTGGTCAAGGAAAGGAATGCTCGCCGCGGCGATGGAGACGATCTGACGGGGGGAGACGTCGACATAGTCGACTTTCTCCTTCTCGGTTTCGAGGTTGTCCTCATCGTGTCTAGCGACGACTTTCTCGTCGAGGATTTCCTTCACGAGGCAGTCGTGGTCGACAGAAGGATAGAGGTCCTTCAAGTGGCAAGCCTCGCCAAGGCGGATGTTCGACTCAGCGATGTAGTGATTGCGTTCGGCGTCAGCGGAAAGGTACTTGGCCTTATATTCGACGACGCCATCGTCTTTGAAGTCGCCTTCGACGACGAAAGAGCGGCCATCCTCCATATGGAGAACCTCACGGAAGGGGGTCTCGATGAAGCCGTATTGGTTGACCTTCGCGTAGCAAGCGAGGTTGTTGATAAGACCGATGTTCTGACCTTCAGGAGATTCGATCGGGCAGATGCGGCCGTAGTGGGTGTAGTGAACGTCGCGGACTTCCATGGAGGCGCGGTCGCGGGTAAGACCGCCAGGGCCAAGGGCGGAGATACGTCTCTTGTTGGTGAGCTCGGCGAGCGGGTTCACCTGGTCCATGAACTGCGAGAGCTGGCTCGAGGAGAAGAACTCGCGGACGGAGGAGGTCAAAGGACGGATGTTGACGAGCGATTGGGGGGTCATGGACTCGAAATCGCTGATGGACATTCTCTGCTGGACGGTCTTCGTCATCTTGGAGAGGCCCTTGCGGAACTGCTCCTGGAGAAGCTCGCCGACGCAGCGGATGCGCCTGTTGCCAAGGTGGTCGATATCGTCGGTCTGACCAAGGTCGGACTGGATGTTGCAGAAATAGGAGAAGCAAGCGACCATGTCGGAGATGGTTACTCTGTTGAGAGTGAGGTTCAGATCGGTGCCGACCATCGGGACCACATCCTCGCCCTCTTTGTCTTCGGCGTAGACGTGGATGATGTTGACGTTGCTGTACTTATCGATCTTCTCGTTAGATTTGATCTTCTTCTCGTAGTTGCCTCTTTCGAAGAACTCGCAATCCCTAAGGGAGTCGACTTCTTCCTTGGTGAGCTTGTGGCCCGCTTTGAAGAGGGTCTTCGGCTCGACGAGTTCGCCGTCGGCGTTGAAGATATGACCGTCGGTGTCGACGGTGCATCCTTCGGGGTGGTTGTCGATGAGGTCTTCGGCCAAGACACGGCCGGGGAGTCTCTCATAGAGACCAAGCTTCTGGGCGTATTTGAAACGCCCGGCGGGGCCGAGGTTGTATCTCTTCTCGTCGAAGAATTTGGTGACGAGGAAATCGACCGAGCCATCAGGGGTGACCGGCTCGCCCGGTTTGAGCTTCTGGAAGATGTCGATTAAGGCGCCGGCGCTGGACTTGATGTTGTCATCCTTTTTGATGGTGGCAAGCATGTTGTCGCTTTTGCCGAAGAGTTCGGTAAGCGCATCCTCTTTATCGATGCCAAGGGCCTTGAAAAGAGTGGTCGCGGGCATCTTTCTTTGCCGGTCAATGCGGACATAGAGAACGCCTTTGGGGTCGCTTTCGAATTGGAGCCAGGTGCCATGGCCAGGGATGATCTCGCCGTTATAGATGTGCTTGCCGTCCTTGTCGACGGTGTCTTGGAAATAGGCGCCCGGGGAACGGACGATCTGAGAAACGATGACTCTCTCGGCGCCATTGACGATGAAGGTGCCGGATTCGGTCATAAGCGGAAGCTCGCCCATGAAGACGTCAGCGTCTTTAATTTCGCCGCTTTCAAGAACGAGACGGAGGGCGACTTTGATTTTGCTTGAATAGGTCAAATCGCCCGCCTTGCATTCAAGCGGGGTGTATTTAGGCTCTTCTAAGCGCGAAGAGACGTAGTTGATTTGGATTTTGCCCGAGAAACTGTAGATCGGGAAAATCTCGCGGAAAGCCTCATCGAGGCCTTGCTTCAGGAACCAGCGGAAAGAATCGGTCTGAATTTCGACCAAGTAGGGAAGAGGAAGCTTCCCGGAGATCTTGGAGAAATTGATGCGGCCATTCGCCCCGACGGCATAGGGGACGCCATTGGGGTCTTTGTAGTTCAGAAGCTGGTGGTCAAATTTTTCTTCTTGTGGCATGTGTTACTCCTTATTTGCGCGCGATGAGAATGTGGAAGCCCTTATGACGGGCTTTTACCTCGACCTTTCTAAACAAGGTCTTGAGGTAGGTGAAGCAGGATTCTGCGCCCTGCTGTTTGCGGATGACTAGGATCAAGGAACCATCTTCATTAAGGTGGCTACATGCGCCCGCGTACATCGCGTACGTAACCTTTTTACCCGCGCGTATAGGCGGGTTGGTCACGATTGTGGAGAAAGAGGAATTTATCGAGCTGTAGACGTCTGAGTGGACAATCTCGACTTGGCCAGTGAGGCCAAGAGCGGAAGCGTTGGCTTTCGCGCATTCGAGGGCTCTATCGTTCACGTCGGCTAGGACAACGTGACGAGATGAGTCAATGTGGGCCAGGATTAGTCCGATTGGTCCGACTCCACACCCTAAGTCCAAGATGTTCGTCCCAAGGTCGGTCTTGGCGATGGTTTCAAGCAACAACCTAGTGCCATCGTCGAGGCCGTCTTTGGAGAAGACCCCTGCGTCGCTCTTGAAGCGATAATGCTCGCCCAAGAGGTCGAATTCGTAGTGGATATCCTGATGGGCCAAAGTCTCTACGTTATCGAAATATTGGCTCATAGAAACACTCCTTAGAAACGCAAGAACCCCGCCCAAGGCAGACGTGTCCTTGAGCGGGTTTCGGGTAAACGATTTTTAGAAGGCGAAATTACTTGATTTCGACTTCGGCGCCGGCGGCGACAAGAGTCTTCTTGTGCTCTTCGGCCTCGACGGGAGAGATGTGCTCTTTGATCGGAGCGGGAAGCGCATCGACGAGCTTCTTGGCGTCCATAAGGCCGAGGCCAGTGATGGCCTGGACGGCTTTGATGATGGCGACTTTGGAGCCACCACCGATGCCTTTGAGGATAAGGGAGACCTCGGAGGGTCCTTTCTTAACTTCCTCTTCTTCCGCGGGAGCGGCAGCAGCGGTAGCGACGGCAGCGGTGACACCGAAGGCTTCTTCGACAGCCTTAACGAGGTCCGCGAGTTCAAGAGCAGTGTACTCTTTGAGGGATTCAACGATCTCTTCTTTGGTAAGCTTAGCCATTTTGATTTACCTCCATTGGCTTAGTTGGCGGAAGGAGCAGCGGCTCCACCGTCTTTCTCCGACGCGGCTTTGATGGTCGCGGCGAATTTTTGAATTGGCGCATTGAGCACCGATAGGAACATAGAGAGCAATCCATTGCGATCCGGCAATTTGGCGATGGCCTTCATCTGCGCGGCATCGAACGCTTGTCCTTCTCCCATGCCGCCCTTGATCACGAGATGCTCGTGCTTGCGGGCAAACTTGGCAACGACCTTCGGGCCATCCGAGAGCTCCTTAGAGAAGACTAAGGCGTTCGGGCCTTCGAGAACGCTGTCGAGGTTCGGAGCTTTGGTATCGCTAATGGCGCGCTTGACGAGGGTGTTCTTGTAAACGCCCATGGTCGAGTGGACCTTCGCGAGTTCCTTGCGGAGCTCCTGAATCTCAGCGACGGTGAGTCCTTGGTAGGAAACGACCGTGACGGAGCCGGATTCCTGAATCCCTTTGGTGATTTCAGAGACGGCTTCCTTTTTGGCTTGGAGAGCTTGCTGATTCATACGTTTCTACCTCCTTTCTTGACGACTATGTGATGCTTCGAATAACTAGCGGGTTGTGATGTTTCATTAACCTCAGCAGGGTGGACTTTTAAGGCACGTGCCCCCGGCTATCTTAGGTATAGGAAGCGATTCACCGAATTTGGTTTGCCTTAGCTTCTGGAAGCGAAGGTAATCTTGAGACCAGGTCCCATCGTGGTGGACACGACGGCCTTTTCGATGTAGGTCCCTTTAACGGTCGCCGGACGAGCGGCGGCAATCTGATTACAGACGGCATTGATGTTGTCGGCGAGGTCTTCGGCAGAGAAGGAGACGCGGCCAACGCCCATGGAGAGGTTGCCGTCCTTGTCAACGCGGTAAGCGATCTTGCCTTTCTTGATTTCGGCGACAGCGGTCTTGACGTCCATGGTGACGGTGCCGGTCTTCGGGTTAGGCATGAGGCCTTTGGGGCCGAGCACGCGGCCCATCTTCCCGAGTTCGCCCATCATGTCCGGAGTGGCGACGATGATGTCGAAGCCAAACCAGTTCTCGGTCTTGATCTTCTCGAGCATGTCGATGCCGCCCACGAAGTCGGCGCCAGAGGCTTTCGCGTCTTCGAGTTTGGTGTTGGTGACGACAAGGACCTTCTTGGTCTTGCCGTTCCCGTGGGGAAGAGAGATGGTCCCACGGATAAGCTGCTCGGCTTTGGTCGGATTGACGTTGAGGCGGAAGGAGAGGTCGACCGAAGCATCGAACTTGGTGACCGAGGTTTCCTTGACGAGTTTGCAGGCCTCAGCGACGTCATAGACTTTGTTGGCGTCCACTTTGGCGAGGACGGCTTTGTATTTTTTGCTGACTTTTTTCATTGTGCGGTCCTCACTTGATGGCGATGCCCATTTGACGGCAGGTGCCGGCGATGATTTTTTTCGCGGCCTCGACGTCTTCGGTGTTGAGATCGGGCATCTTGTACTTAGCGATCTCTTCGAGCTGAGCGTTGGTGATCGAACCAGCGGTCTGCTTGGCGTTTCCAGCACCTTTCTGGATGCCGGCGGCTTTGAGGATCAATTCAGCCGCGGGGCTGGTCTTGATCACGAAGTCATAGGACTTGTCTTCGTAGGCGGTGATGATGACGGGGACGGTCTGTCCTTTTCTGTCGCCGGTCTTCGCGTTGAAGTCGGTGCAGAATTTCGCCATGTTCACGCCGGCGGAAGCTAGCTTCGGTCCTGGATGGGCGTTCCCGCCAGGGAGTTCCATCTTCACGACTTTGACGACTTTCTTCATGTGTGAAATCCTCCTTATGGATTTTTAGCATGCAGTGGTGATGCGGGCCTCGTCGAGCCCTCCCACGTTTGTGCACGCGGGTGATATTATGCGCGTATGCGTGATTGAGTGCAACAAGGAGTTTGCATCTTTTTCCAGCACGTTAGTTCTAATAGTTAATGCAACGTTTTCACAATGAAACTGCATTTAGTCTGA
>CAVKPZ010000020.1:0-25154 GCA_963658395.1 Lachnospiraceae bacterium
CAACCAAGGCGGTTTCGGCAATAGTTCGAATACGACGTCGGATGGTTCACCAACAAACCAGTTAGGACTTCACATTAAAGTGTGGAAGTTCTTTTTCTTTCTTCGTACAATTTGCTTGGCTTCTTCCTAGTTTTTTATGACAATAGACCAATTCATTGAATATAACTTTGGGCCAATTATCGGTTTGATTTTCCAAATCATGATCTTGCTGCTCAGCAAGAGCTTCTCGAAAGTCGAAAGACGCGTTTTTATCATCACTGTTGTTTTGGAGGTCCTTGAGGTCTTCTCCTATAACTTTGAATTCTATTACTCAGAACTTAGCACCCCGTCCATGTGGCGAGTTTTCTACTCCGTGATAGGCTACGTTGTGCGCCCAGCGCTTGTCTATCCCTTCATATATCTCTTAAGGCGTGAGACTAGATTCAAAGACAACAAGTGGTTTTTCTTGGATCTTATTCCCTTGGCTTTTGTCTTCGTAGTACAGATGTTCGCTTTTGGGACTGACTGGGTTTTCTACTTCGACGAGGCAAATCATTTCCATCGAGGCCCTCTTGGCCTGGTTTCCATAATTGTTACGATCGCTTACTTGGTCGAGGCTTCGCTGAATATCGTTTTGGCCAAGTTATTCAATCACAAAGTAGGTGTCAGCCTTGTTATTTTGGTTCTGGCCTACGTCATCTTTGCGGTGGTCTTCGAGAGCGTTTTCGACATCCGCTCCTTAGGCATCAGTGCGGCCGTCTTCTCCATCGTTTACTTTATGTTTGCATTGCAGGCGAATCACTTGGACGTGGTGACGCAAGAACTTAAGGCGCTCAGTGAGACCGATGCCTTGTCGCAACTTTCTAACCGTTACTATGGCGAGAAGATGATCGATGAAGCGCTTGCGAATAAAAAGGCAGGCTTGTTTGCCATCATCGATTTGGATGAATTCAAAAGCATTAATGACACCTATGGCCATATCACGGGGGATGAAGCGATTGCGAAGGTCGCGAAAATCTTGAAAGAGAATTTGCAGAAAGACGATGTGATTATGCGTCTTGGCGGAGATGAATTCGCCGTTTATTCTGCCCACGCCCATAAAAAAGAGGACGCCGAAGAAACTGTTCAAGCTCTTTTTGAAATCGCCAATAAACTTCGGCTGGATGGCGCCGATGATAAACTTATAATTTGCGCCTCCGTGGGCGTTGCCTATTATGACGGGGTTTCCCCTTCTTCCTTTGATGCGCTCTACCGCGAGGCCGACAAGAAGCTTTACGAAGCCAAGAGCAAAGGAGGGAACGCCATTTGCTATTGACACGCTCCTTGTTCGATCAGTTATTATTTTCGTTAGGAATGCACATAAATTTCCTCTTTTGAAAAGAATCGGGTTTCAGGCGCCCGCACACGTGTAAAATTTAGTCCGTACGGAGGTTTAGTATGACCATACTAGATAAAGTGTACGAAATCGGGGTCGTCCCCGTTGTTGTGCTTAACAAAGCTGAGGATACCATTCCCGCTTTGACTGTTCTTGTAAAAGGCGACATCCCTGTCGCGGAGATTTGCTTCCGCACCCCTTGCGCTGCCGATTGCATCAAACTCGCCGTGAAGGAATTCCCAAACGTTTTGGTGGGGGCGGGCACGGTGATCAACAGGGAGCAGTGCCTAGAAGCGATTGCCTGCGGCGCGAAATTCATCGTCTCCCCGGGCTTCTCCCAAAGTGTCTGCGATGCATGCAAAGAGAATAACGTCCCTTACCTTCCGGGCGTGCTCACCCCAACGGAAATCATGATGGCTTTAGACAACGGCATTACCACCTTGAAGTTCTTCCCCGCGGGGGTCTTTGGAGGGCTGAAAGCCATCAAGGCTTTGGGGGCTGCTTTCCCCGCTTGCAAATTCATGCCCACAGGTGGCGTGGACAACTCTAATTTGGCAGAATTCGTCCAATGCGACAAGATTATCGCTTGCGGCGGATCTTGGCTGTTGAAAGGAACTCCCGAAGAACAAATCAAGAACTGCCTAGAGGCAAGAAGAATCATCAAGGAGAATCGATAATGGCAAAAGTAGTGACTATGGGCGAAATCATGCTGAGGCTTTCTTCGGCTGGGAATTCGCGTTTTGTGCAGGCTCAATCTTTTGATGCATGCTATGGGGGAGGAGAAGCGAACGTCGCCGTCTCTCTCGCCAATTACGGGCATGATGCTTATTTCGTTTCCAAAGTGCCCGCCCATGAAATTGGGCAGTGCGCCGTCAACGCGCTTAGACGCTACGGCGTCCATGAGGATTACATCGCCCGCGGGGGCGAGCGCCTCGGCATCTATTACCTTGAATCCGGCTCTTCAATGAGAGCGAGCAAAGTCATATACGACCGCGCCCATTCTTCTATCGCCGAAGCCAATTCTAGCGATTTTGATTTCGACAAGATTTTCGAAGGAGCCTCTTGGTTCCATTGGTCGGGCATCACTCCGGCAATCAGCGACAAATCCGCGGAGAATCTTAGGCTTGCCCTCATCGCCGCGAAAAAGCATGGGGTCATCGTTTCCTGCGATTTGAACTTCCGCAAAAAACTTTGGACGTCCGAAAAAGCAATCTCCATCATGCGGCCTTTGATGCGCTACGTGGATGTTTGCATTGGCAATGAAGAAGATGCCGAACTTTGCCTTGGCTTTAAGCCTGAAGCCGATGTAACCGGTGGCAGGACCGACGCTTCCGGCTATCATAAGATCTTCGAAAGGATGGCCAAGGAGTTTGGCTTTAAGTACGTGGTCTCGACTTGGAGGGAATCCTATTCTGCGAGCCATAATGGCTGGAAGGCTTTGATCTATAACGGCAAGGATTTCTACGAGTCCAAGCATTACGACATTCTTCCAATCGTTGATCGCGTTGGCGGTGGAGATTCTTTCTCTGGGGGGCTTATCCACGGCTTGCTGACTTGGCCAGAAGACCAAGGGAAGGCTCTTGAGTTCGCTGTCGCGGCGTCCGCGCTTAAGCACACGATTCCTGGCGACTTCAATCTAGTATCTGAAAAGGAAGTCCTCTCTCTTATGGGCGGGGATGGATCTGGAAGGGTTCAAAGGTAGGACTATCCCAAGCACAAGCGGGCGTAAAAACCCGCTTTTTCAGTGGCAAAAACCTTGCAAAATACAAAGATAACTAAGTTTTGCAGCCCTTCAAAAATTTGGCTTTTGCTTTTGGTCCAATCTTTCTGATATCTCTTTTTGACAATGAGAAAGGCAAGAAGCAAATCGCTCTTTCCCTTCTTTTGTTTTGGAACGATAATCAAAACATGGACAAAGAACAAGCTTGGGATATTGTCAGGAGCCTTGACCGGAAAGGAAGAAGCGCGCCTCTTAGCGAGAGCGACGTCTACCAAAGAGAGGAAGCCCTCCATTATCTTTGCGAGGTTGAAGGCGATTCCGAGGCAATGGCTTGCCTCGGCGGGCTTTATTACGAGGCGGAGAAGTACCCTCTTGCAGAGAAGTACTATTTGATGTCCTATGAAAACGGGAACAAATACATCGCTAGTGGTTTGGGCTTCATTTATTTCTATGGCCGGGTCGGCACGCCGGATTATGAAAAGGCCTTCCGTTATTTCTCGGAGGCAAAAGAACTTGGCGACAAGGAAGCGGCGATGAAGATCGCCGATATGTATGAGAGGGGTTTAGGCGTAGAAAAGGACGAGAAGAAATACGAAGGGATTCTCCGCGAACTTTGGAAAGAACTCGAGAACAGTCGCGATCTCTTTGATCCTGTTCCCGAAATCGCCCATCGTTTGGCTTATTTAGATATGCAACGAGAGGAGAATGAAGAGGCCGCGGAATTGCTCAATCGAGGATGGATTTTCATTGTTCAGCGCATCTATTACAGCGCTTTTTGGGGCAACTTCATCGTTGCGAGAAGAACGGAGAAACTTCTTGGGGAGCTTGGGCTCGTTGATGAAGAAACCCCGCGGATTTTCGATCTCTTCTATTGCCTAAGAGAGCCAAGGAAATATTCCTTGCTTTATGGCGGCAGGCGTTACTCTATCTCTTCCTTCGAAGACGAAGGAAAAACGCGCGTCCAATTTGGGGAAAAAGTCTTCGCTTCCATCGAGGACTTCCTCAGACAAGCTGTTGTGGGAGGAAAATACATCTATTCGTTAGAATATAACGGGGATTATCTTCTTAGGAGAAAGAGGCCATGAACGAAGAACGCTACGAATCCTTGCTCCTATATAAAACCGAGCTCGAGAAGGAATGCGCCGTGATTGAGCGGGAGTATTATGCGAAATTTGGCGAGCCCCTTTTGACTTTGCTGAAACTAAAGCTCGCTTGTGCGGAGACGAAGCAAGAAATCGCCTATTGCCAGAAGATGAGGAACCAAGGCTTAACTCCAAATGAAGAAGAGATGAAACGTTTTGCGAAAGCCAATTGCTCGGAAGCCTATTTCGAATACATCAGCGCCGCTGCGAAGAAAAAGCATGCGGATCAATGCAAAGAAGCTCCTTATTTAAAACCAGAAGAATCAAGCCAAATTAGGCGGCTCTTCCGCGCGTTAATGAAGATGCTCCATCCGGATATCCACCCTGAGCTTGCCGATAACCCGCTTGCTTCAAGCATCTATCAGCACGCCCTTATCGCCTATAAGCAAAACAGCGTCCACCAAATCGTCGAGCTTTATGATTTGGCGAGCATGCAGTTTGCTGAAGGGGATGTCAAAATTGAGAACGTCGAAGAAAAGATTGCTAAGGCCCAAGAGGATATCCGCGAGATCGAATCCAACAAACCCTATCTTTATCGGATCTATTTGGAAGACCCCGACAAAGGAAGGGCCTATCTTGAGGATCTGACCAAGCAAATTAAAGAGTATGAGCAATTTGCCCGCGAGCTCGGCGATAGGCTTTCTTTGCTTCTGAACAAGGAAATCGGAGAAGCGTGATGAAAAAGGAACTCGTAACCAAAAAAGAAGAACTCGCCTTAAAAGAGCAAGGAGGGAACATCGATGCCTTGCTTAAGCCCTTGAAGAAGGAGATTCTCCTTTTTGATGGAAATCTGGCGGGAACTTATAAGCTTTTGGACAAAAGCGCGCTTCTTGATTTGAAAGTAGGGGACCGGCTTGAGTTCCGTTACAACCAAAGCAAATACGAGAAAGACGCCGTTCAGGTCTATTCCCCCAAAGGCCAAGTAGGCTACGTCCCAGAAGGCGACGAAGTCGTGTTTAAAAGATTGCTCGACGCTGGGAAATCCTTGATTGGCAAAGTCACCAAAACCGATTTCTCTCGTGCCTTCCCCGCGATTGTCTTTTCCATATACCTTGAGGATTTCTAATTGCCCACCCTTTGCGGCAATTGACCACGCTTATTGTCTTTTTGTCCAAAAAACGATGAGTTTCTTTTGACTTGCTCCCTTTATCCTATAATCCCCGAGTGAGGTAACTGCCATGTTTGAATTCAAAGCTAGAGGTGTGAAAGCCATGAAGATTGAAGGTAAGGACTATCTTTCCATTAATCAAGGCGGGGTGGAGGCCATCTATCCTTGGGAGAATCTCCCTAAGCCTCATGATGTTCAATATATCTTAATGGATTTGGATGGAACCAGCGTTATGAGCGAGGCTTTTTGGATTTACGTGATTGGACGCACGACCGCGAAGCTGCTAGGCGATCCTAGTTTCGTGCTTCAAGAAGAGGATGCCCCTTTTGTCCAAGGGTTCACGACTTTAGAGCATTTGGATTATTGCAAAAGGAAATATGGATTCAAACAGAGCCTAGAAAACGCCACTTTGGTTTATCATCAAACAGCTGAGGAAGAACTCGACAAAGCCATGAAAGGGACGGGGATGAAACATGCCTTCATTCCTCGCCCTGGTTTGAAAGAATTCCTTCTCGAAGCGAAAAGGAGAGGCATCAAAATCGGTTTGGCCACGTCTGGTTTGGATTACAAAGCGATCCCTGAAATCGTTTCCGCTTTCCGTGATTTGAATATGGGGGACCCGCTTGATTTCTATGATGCGACTATCAGCGGCGGCAGAAGGAAAAACGGGAAAGACTATGGGACGATGGGGGAATTGTGCGCAAAGCCCCATCCTTGGATTTATAAAGAACTTGCTTTGGGGTTAGGCGTAACGGATTTCTCTAAAGCCATTGCCCTGGAAGACTCCTCCGCGGGTGTCATCTCCGCTCATTTGGCTGGTCTTAATGTCGTTGGAATGAATGATGGCAATCTTAAAAAATCGGGCTTTGACAAAGGCTGCTATAGGCTCGTTTCCAATTTTGATCAGGTTTTGAGCTTGCTCAACGAATAGTACGGTTTGCAGGCTTCCTTTTCTTCTTCGCTTTTAAAATATTCTTATGAAATGTTGAGGATGCCTCTCTATATCGCTTTGGGATATTGAAACGCTTTTTCCAACTTTTCTCGTCTTGCTTTTAGTCCTTCTAGACCTTTTGAAGGGCATATGACGGCTAGATAATTAGGCAACCTAACGAGAACGAGAGAGTATTTAGGGCATGAAAAAGAGCGAAGTGATTCTTCATATGTATCACTGTTTGCTGGTGAACAAGAGCATCTGCAAGAAAGAGGTTCTTGATAAATTTGGAATATCAAGCCTTCGTTTTGCGCGCTACCTCGCGGATATCCGTTCCTTTTTGGTGAAAGAGCAGCTTTCCTATCAATTGATTTACGAGCGGAAGGTCGACCGTTATTACCTTGTGAGGCTCCGCTGAGGGGCCTTTTAAACCCTCTTGACGTTAGCCTAGCTTTTTGCAATAGGCGCAGAGGCGGTGCATTCCGTCTATGGCTCTGCTTCTAGGGCAGGCAAGGTTGATGCGGACGTGTCCTCTCCCTTCTTTACCATAGGTGGATCCTGGGGTAATCCATAGGCCCGTTTCTTTTCTTAGATCCGAACAGAAGGCGGCATCATCCTCATAATAAGAAGAAAGATCGACCCAAATGAGATAGGTGGCTTCCAAGGGGGCAAGCTTGGCTTTAGGAAGATGCTCCTTCAAAAAGCCCTTCACGTAAAGAAAATTTCCCTGGACGTAGGCGTTCATTTGGCTAAGCCATTCTCTTCCTTTGTCGAAGCAAGATATGGCGATCCCATATGAGAGGAAGTTGCCTTCCATGACCTCGTCGGCATTTAAGGCAAAGGCTAATTTTTCTCGGATTTGCTTGTTCTCAACGTAACAGGCGGAGGTTTGAACTCCCGCGACATTGAAGGCCTTGGTTGGCGCGAGGAGGGTGATGGAATTTGTTCTGGCTTCCTTGCAAGAAGAAACATAAGGGACGTAGGTGTTTTTTCCACAGGATATCGGCCCGTGGACCTCATCGGAGATGACCAGGGTTTCATGCTTCTTGCACAGCAAGGCGACTTGGCTTAATTCCTCTTCACTCCAAGCTCTGCCGACGGGGTTATGGGGATTGCACAAAACGAGAATCTTTGCCTTCGGGGAACTAAGCGCTTTATCTAGCTCTTCGAAATCGATGGAATAACGTTCCTTCTCGTTAATCAAAGAAACGGGGATCACGATGCGATGACTGTTTTCTACGGAATGGTTGAAGATATTGTAGGCGGGCGTCAATAGAATCACCTCATCCCCAGGGTTCGAGAAGGCTCGGATGGAAGTGGAAAGAGAAGGGATGATGCCTAAAGAAAAGAGAAGGGCTTCTTCTTTTAAAACCGCTCCGAACATATCCTTCCAAAAATCCGCATAGGATTTTGCCCAGCGCTCTGGCATTTCGGAATAGCCGAAGCAAGGATGGGAGATTCTTTCTTTCATAGCCTCCGTGATGCAAGGAGCTACTTCAAAGTCCATGTCCGCGACCCACATGGGCAACTCGTTTTCACCACAGTTCCATTTAACTGAGTTCTCGTTTCGCCTGTCTATGAGCTTGTCAAAATCGTATTTCATTGGGTGATGATCTCCGCAAGGCTGTGATCGAGGCTTTCGTCGTCAAGAATGATTTCCTCGACTCCTTTGGCTTTTATTCTTCCTGAGATTGGGTTTTTGATGGAGTCCACAACGGATGTGATTTCGGCGTTGATGTTTGAACAATATTCAAAGGTGAGGTCGCTACGAACGACCTCACAGTCAATCAAGGTAACATTCTTCATATAGCAAAACCCCTGATGGGATTCGATGTGGCAATGAATCAAAGTAATATCTTCGGAATTCCAGCCGAAGTATTCTCCGATGATTGAGCAATTCTTCAAAGTCACTCTTTTGCAGTTCCAAAAGGCATCCTTGGTTTCCAAAGTTGAGTTCTCAATAAGCAGGTCTTCCGAACCGTCGAAAGCGTAATTTCCCTGCAAAACCAACTTATTTGCCTTTAGATTCTTACTCCCCATCCCAAAATAAGCACCATTTTTGATTTCCACTTGGTCTAGCTCAACATCGCGATTCCACCAAGGGGTTTCTTGGGCGTCGGAAAAGGTGGAACGTTTAATGATCAGACCATCGCACTTCCTGAAGTTCTTTGGCCCGTCGATGATGCAATCTTCAAAGATGACGCTCTTGCTATACCAAACGCCCGCCCGTTCTGTTGATTCTAGGGCAGAAGAAACGACGTGGAGATCTTTCCCGTACCACAAAGGGTATTTGTAAGCAAAGGTAGAAGCGGTGACGAGAATATTACTTGATTCTTTGATGGGGGATTCCCCGTCTTCGAATCTGCAAGAGGAAAAATGGGTGTCTTTTACTTTGAAAGCGGCTCTTTCCCCGGTGAGCGTTTGGCTGGCGATGGTTTTCATGGCGACAATTGTAAGGATGAAGAAGAAAAAGGAAAGCGCATTCCTTCTTCCATTAGGCAAGAAAAAGGGCAAAAATTGACCCGTTATGAAAGTTTGTGTGTTTTGCGGTTCTAGTTTGGGTGAGGACCCTTCTTTCGCCAAGGAAGCTGAAACTCTGGGAAGAACCCTAGCAAAGCGGGGTGACAGCCTTGTTTATGGGGGCTCAAGGAAAGGGCTTATGGGAGTAGTCAGCGACGCTTGCTTCCAAAATGGGGGCGAGGTGATCGCCATTGAGCCTCGCTTCTTCCTGGAGGCCGGGGCGGTAACGGACTCCATCACATCCTTGATTCCAACGGACACGATGTCGGAACGGAAGCAAAAGATGATCGATATGTCGGATTGCTTCCTTGCCTTGCCTGGAGGCATCGGAACGCTTGATGAAGTGTCCGAGGTCATGACGGATTTGGGCTTAGGCCAAGCCAAAGGGAAAATCATCCTCTTCAATGTGAACCATTTTTATGACTCTCTCGTGGATTTGCTTCGCTCCTATTTAGACCACGGATTCCTTAAAGACGGCTGGAAGGGGTGGCCTGTTATTTGTTCGAGCATCGAAGAGGTCGAAAAAGCCCTCGATGAGGTAAAAGGAGCGACCCATGCCTAGATTAATCTTAATCGGAGGGGGCTCTAGTTCAGGCAAGAGCTACCTTACGAAGAAAGTCATCGAAGAGGTTGGGGAAGATCAGATTACCCATCTTACCTTGGATGACTACTACAAAGATCAATCCATGATGAGCGAGGAAGAACGCCTTAAGGTCAATTACGACCATCCGCGCGCTTTCGACTGGAAACTCATGAGGGAACAAGTCGCCTCTCTGAAGAAGGGTGAAACGATTTCTAAGCCCCTCTATGATTTCGTTGAAAGGACGCGTTCCTCAAAAATAGAAACCATCCAGCCCAAAAACCTTATTGTGATTGAAGGCATTATGGCCCTTGTGGACAAAGAGCTTCGCCAAATGGGTGACCTCCGCGTTTTCATCTCTGCCTCCGCTGAAAGGCGCTTCCTTCGCCGTTTAATCCGCGACTCCGAGGAAAGAGGCAGGCCTTACGAAGGCATCGTGAAGCAATATTTCTCGACGGTTCAGCCGATGTATGACGAGATCGTGAAGCCTTCTAGCATCTACGCGGATCTTATCGTCAACAACGACGGGGTGATGAACCGGGCGATTGATGTTTTGGCTTCCCTTTTCAAAAAGGAATTGGAACTCGCGACGGAAGGCGAGAAAGACTTTTTGCCGGCGGAAGAATTCCAAGAGGAAGTCCTTTCGAAAGTTTTCGCCAAGAGGAAATAAGATGGACAAAGAGAGCCTTCTTCAAATAAGAAAAGCCGTAAAAGAGGCAAAACGCATCGTCTTCTTAGGCGGCGCTGGCGTATCAACGGGCTCTGGCATCTCGGATTTTCGCTCCCCACAGGGGCTTTACAACGTCCAATCCAAATACGGGCGTCCATATGAAGAGATGCTCTCGCTTTCTTTCTTTGAGAGCAATCCCGAGACTTTCTATGACTTCTACTGGTCGACGATGGTCTTCCCAGATGCTAGGCCCAACGCGGCTCATCTCGCCCTGGCGGATTTTGAAAGACGGCACAGCAGCAAGTTCACAATCATTACCCAAAACATCGACGGCCTTCATCAAAAGGCGGGATCCAAACGCGTCCTTGAGATTCATGGAAGCACGGCGAGCTATTCTTGCTGCAATTGCGGAAAGCACTACTCTTTGGACCAAATAAGGCACTATGGGGTGCCTAAATGCCCTTGCGGAGGCATCCTTAAGCCTGACGTTGTCTTGTACGAAGAGCCACTTCCGGGGGACGTGTTTTTAAGCGCGATTAACGCGATGAAATTCGCCAATGTCTTGATTGTCGCGGGGACGAGCCTCAGGGTTCAGCCTGCCGCGATGCTCCCGGATTACTTTAGCGGAGGCAAATCCGTCTTAATCAACGCCGAACCCACGCCTTTGGATGACCGCTTTGACTATCTTATCCACGAAGATGTGGGCGCGGCACTTAACGCGATATTAGGAGAGAATCCATGAAAGCCGGCTATCATCCCTTCCGCCATTTCCTTTTGATTACCCATCACCGCCATATGGTGATTTCAAACGGATTCCATTGCGGCATCTTTTGGCATTGCCTTAGGCATGATCTGAGCAAATACGGCCATACCGAGTTCCATAATTCCGCGAAGCATTACGTGGGGGACCATTCTCCGGTTTACGAAGAGCGACTTGTAAATGGATATTTCTCCTTTGTCTGCCAGCATCACACGAAGCGGAACAAGCACCATTGGGAATATTGGACCGACTTCTTCTGCGGGAGGATCATCGTGATGACGATGCCTTGGGTCTACGCGACCGAATACGTCTGCGACATGATCAGCGCTTCCAAGAACTACAACCCCAAAGACTTCAAGCCCGAAACCACTTACAACTACTTTGTGAGCCATGCGAAGAACTACTACATGAGCCAAGGGACTTATGAATACGTCAAATGGTGCCTTGCGCGGTATCGCGATTTGGGTTTCAAAGGGCTCAAAAAGAAAGACACCAAGGCAAAGTACGCGGAAATTACTGCAAAATATCCAAGGACGGAGATGCTGACCTCGATGAGATTGAGCGAGGATTTGATCCCTGGGTAGAGTCAAAACCGATGGGCTTTTGCACAGAAATTAGGCTTTCAGCAAGGGCTTGATATCCTTGATCGAATACTCGTATTTCTTACCACAGGATCCACAGACGACCTCGATTGGCTTGCCCTCTTTGATCATCTCTTCTAATTCGGCCTTTCCTGCTTTTTTCAAAGTGGCCAGGCCTTTTCTCCTCGAGCAGGAGCAGTGAAAGCGGATTGCTTTTTCTTCGATTTTGACTTGGCTGAGCCCATTCAAAAGATAGGAAGCGATTTCTTCTGGAGACAGCTGGCGCTTCAAAATTTCCTCCTTGGAAGGGGCTTTTTCTAGGTTATCCGCGATCTCTTCCATGATTTCCTTTTTGGCGAAGGGAAGCGCTTGAACCATATATCCATAGCTGTAGGAGACTTCTTTCTTTTTGTTCAAAGAGAGCCCCAAAGAAAAGAAAGCGGGAAGTTGCTCCGAGCCTGCGTAGTAGTACATGAGGTTGTTCTCAACGTCATCGGTGACTAAAGGCATGGTTGTGCGATAAGGGGCTTTCATCCCCTCGTCTTTGCTCACCCTGAGGAAACCGCTGCCGATTCCTCCGCTTGAGGACGGATTTGTAGCAAAGCCTTTGACGTTGCCTTTGCTATCCGCGCTTGCGATGATCTTGTTTAAAGGCCCATCTCCTTCTAATTCCAAGGTCAAGGTTTCTTTGCCCTCCTTAGAAGAGTCCTCCATGAGGAGCGCCGCGGTTAAAAGATTCCCTAAATAGGCGATTGCGCTTCCTTGGTAATTGCCTATCCGCTGGGCATGAGCGACCAGATGCGTTGAGATGGCTACCCTGACGATGTATTCCTCATCTGCGCCTAAGTAACGGACCAGCTTGTCTTTCATCTCAATTCCTCTCCCTGAACTCTAGGCGCGCCAAGAAACGTTCCTCTTCGTTTACCTTTCCCGTTACCATGAAGGGATTGTCTTCCCTTGAAGAAAGGCAAAGAGATACCTCCTCCCCTTCTTGGATTTCCTTCTCGAAATTCAAAACGATGGTGGAGAGGGTGTTGTTTTCGTAGAATTTCCTGTCTTTCGCGTCTACGATGAGCTCAAGATAACGAGTGTTGTTCAGATGCCCATTGAGGTCGCACATCGAATAGGTGACCTTCCTTCTTTCTACTTCGATTGCCGTCTCGGGGGAATGAAGTTTCTCAGGCCTACCGAGCTCTTCTTCTGTTTTTTCGGATGCCAAAAGATGAGGAAAAGGGGGACGCATCACCGCCTTGCGGTCAGAAGAATGCAGCAAGGCCCAAGTGGAAGAGACGCGGAACAAGCTTTCGCCGTTTTTGCCTTTCGCAAAGAAATGACGGAAATAAAAGCATCCAATCTGATCCCCTGGATACGTGGCTAGCTCAATCTCATCCATGTAACGGGGCATTTTGTTGATTTTGACGCTTATCCGAGTCAAAACCCACATATAGCCTTTGTCGGTCGTTTCCTTTTTCCCGGCCCCGATTGCTTCCACTCCCGCTCCGGCGATTGCCTGCAACAAGCGGAATAGACTGGGGATGGAAAGATCCAGGAAGGGATCAACCTCGTTGGAATCGATTAGGAATTTTTCGGAATACATGGCGAAATTTTACTTCTAGTCGCGCGAAAATGGAACGGACATGGAAATGCTGTTGTTTAATACAGATAAGACAGTATAATGTCCGCATGGCTAACTACGACCATAAGAATCCCACCTTCTTGGAGTTGGCGCTTCGCTACGAGCATTTGATCGATGCGGGCGCTTACAAAGAAGGGGATCGTTTGCCTTCGGTGAGAGAGGTCGCTATCTCGGAGAGGCTTAATCCCAACACCGTCGCGAGGGCGTTTCAAAAAATCGCCTTAGATGGCTATTGCGTTGCCATCGAGAAACGAGGTTATTTCGTGAGCAAAAGCTCGCCGAAAGATCCTCTCGTCGAACTCTTCACGTCCTTATTGAAGGAAGGAAAAACCGAACAGGAGATGAAAAAAGCGCTAGAAACCGCGCTAAAGGAGGCCAATTCATGATCGAAATCCAATACGTTACGAAATGTTTTGGGTCCACGAAGGCCCTCGATAAGCTGATGCTTTCTATAGGCGATGGCATCACGGGGCTGGTGGGGGAGAACGGCGCGGGTAAATCCACGCTCCTCCGCTGCATCGCCGGGGTCCTTAATCCTGAGGAGGGCTCCATCTATATCGATGGCAAAGAAAGAAGGGATATCGAAGCGAAGAAGGAAGTCTATTTCCTTTCCGATTTCCCTTACGCTCCCGCCAATTCGACGATCGACAAAGTCTACCAATTTTACTCTTGCTTCTATGATTTCGATTTGGATCGCTTCCATGAAATCTTGACCCATTTCTCTCTGCCCCCAACCGGGAAGATCAACAACTTCTCCAAAGGCATGAGAAGGCAGCTGTTTGTCGCTTTGGCCTTGGCGGCGAAAACAAAGTATCTTCTGATGGACGAGGCTTTTGATGGCCTTGATCCGATCGCGCTAGACGCGATTAAGGGAGAGATCATCCAAGAGAAAGAAAATGGCAGGAATGTCATTATTTCCAGCCATAACATCTCGACTCTGGAGAAACTCGCGGACCGTTTCGTGATGCTTTCGAAAGGGCATCTGGCGGAGAACCAGGAAACCCAGTCTTTGGGGAAGAACTTCGTGAAGTTCCAAGCCTTCTTTGAAGATAATCCCACGGAGGCGGAACTTGCTTCTATGTGTTCTCTGATTTCCTATCGAAAGGTGGGCTCCGTGCTGAACTTCGTAATGGAGGAAGACGAGGGTGCCTTAGCCAGAATCAAAGAGGCCTTTAAACCTAAATTTATAGAAAGCGTGAACATCGACGGGGATGAGCTCGTCACCTTGGCAATGATCAAAGCCAGAAAGGAGGGCAAGTAAGATGAAGGTAAAACAATTTGTCTTGTTTCAGCTAAAAAGCTGGTTGCCGATGATTATTGCGATTGGCGCCCTGGTTGTTACCTCCACTTTGATTGTTGGGCTCAACGCGGAGCCTAGTATCAGCGTCACCATTGCTTACGATAAGGACATTTACTACGCCCTCTGGCAAACTTTATACCGGCTCAACCGCAACCCGATTTCCTGCGTTTCCTTGATGATGGTTCCTTCGATGCTGGCGGCTTGCGTCATGCCTTTCTTCGCTTATTCGCACCGCTATGGCAAAACAAGGGCGGATTGCTTTTTGTCTTTGCCGGTTAAAGACGGGAAAATCTCCCAGACCCGCATCCTTTTGATGGCCGTGATTCTTCTGAGCTTCTATTTGACGGCTTATCTTCTTGGCTCGATTGGCGCGATACTTAAGCAAATTGTCTCCGTGAATTCCGCGACCATGGCCGTGAAAGCCAACGCGGAATACGTGCTAAGCTTCTCGGCCGCGACTGGCTCTTTTGGCTGGTATTTCTTAGCGTGGCCCTTGGGCGCGATAGTGGTGATGACCCTTTATTTCATCAACTGCTTCTTGATTGGGCAAGGCAGCAACGTCTTGCAAGGCATCTTCGCGATGCTTGCCGGGCATATTGTTCTCTGCTTGCTCATCCCTTTCACGATCTATGTGCCCGGGGCGAGAAACTACGATTCGGAATGGATGGAGAAGATCTTTGGCTTTGGCTACTCCTTCTTCGATATGCCCGCTTTCTATGTGCCCATGATCTTGATCGAAGGGACCGTCGGAACCTTAGAAT
Organism: Lachnospiraceae bacterium; assembly: GCA_963658395.1. Classification (GTDB taxonomy): domain Bacteria; phylum Bacillota_I; class Bacilli_A; order RFN20; family CAG-826; genus Alloenteromonas. The sequence goes on from CAVKPZ010000020.1 coordinate 15,064, forward strand.
GCAACGGGCCTGATTGTTGGGAGTCCTGCGTTAAGTTCCTCTCCGGCACTCACTGGAGCCTTTGGGTGGGTTCGGTCTCCTTCTTGCTTTTAGGCGGAGGCGCCTTGACTTGGATCTTGCTAGGCAAAGAGCCCGGCGGAGAGTTCGCCGGAGAAAATCGCCCTCGCAACTTCTTCGCGACTTTACTCCCTCATCTTGCCTTCTTGGCTTGCCTGCTTGGCGAAGGGACGCTCATGAGCTCCTTGTTCGGCTATGCGGGAGGAGGGTTCTTCATTTTGGAATTCACCAATTTCATCTGGACCGGCGGACTGTATTACGTCGTCCTCTCCCTTTACAACCATTCCTTCAAATTAGACCTCAAGAACTGGATGATGTTCGCCGGAGTGAATGTAGCTTCGCTCTTCGCCCTCATCCTCTCGATTTCCGCCGGGGGTTATTGAGGATGTGGATTAGCCGCCTAGCGTGGCCTTTCTTTCTTCGCTTGCCCTTCCTGTCTTAAAATAGCCTTATGAAAAAGCGATGGTTCCTTTCTTTCTCTTGCTTGCCTCTTCTTTTGTCAATCTCCGGGTGCGATTTTTTCAGCGCCTCTTCTTCAAATTACGAAGACGACATCACGCTAAGAAGCGTCTATTGCCCTCTTTATAACTACAATGAAGAGTATTCAATCCAAGCCACGGGACTTAAGACCTATTACGTGAACGGAGGCTCTTTGCCTTACGTGGATATCTCTTCTTTCGTCTCGGCCCTGGAAGGGCTTTATCAAACGAAGTACATTTCTTACTCGACCCCTTCCGAAAGAATGCTCATCGCCTCTTGGCGAAGCCAGACAACGAAATACACCCTGGCGATTGACGACGAGAAGAACACCATCACGGCGAACTCCATGACCTTCTTCGACCTCGTTTATAGCACTTCAGGGACCAACTACAGCTTTGCTTTGAAAACAGTGGACACAAAAATGAGCCAGGAATCTCCTAAAACCTTCGACCTAGGGGCTTATGGAATCGAGATTTACCGCAAAAAGGACCTGGTTTTGATTCCTTTCTGTGTGGCGAATACCCTTTTTTGTTCCAACGATTACTATAATCTTTATTTCAACGGGAGCGCCTATTACGGGACTTATTTTGGCTTTGCCCTGGACTCAAGCGACGCTTTGAAGGACTCCTTCACGAGCCGCACCTGGAGCGGAGGAAGCCTCCCTAGCGACATCGCCTCCATGAACGCAAAGCATTTTCTCTTTATCATGGATAACTACTATGGCCTGAAGGATTACTACAAAGTCGACTCCTTTGCCTCCTATCTAGGCGAGGAAGTTGTGAATGAGCTTTCCTCTACGAGCGAAGAGAAAGCGAGGCAAGGCTTCTACACCTCGCTTTATGAAAAACTCGATGAGTTTCATACGAGCTTCGATTACTATTCTTTCTTTTGCAACTCGACTTCTCTGAAGCCGACTTACGGGCCTGTTAGGACGGCATATCGCGAAGAAAGCTCTAAACTCGAGGCCTCTTATGCTTCTTCTTGCCCTGGAAATGAGCCTGTCCGCTTTTACGACGATACGGCGATCATCATTGCCCAAAGTCCCATCCAAACAGGTGCCTCTTCCGATCTGTACGACGGGAACGGGAACCTCAAGGAAGACGCCTACACGAAGGACTCTTTCTATTACATGAAGGAGATGCTTTCTCGCATCGAGAAGCATGGCGGCATTAAGAACGTCCTGCTTGATATGAGCAGGAACGGAGGAGGCAATATGGGGGCCGCCTTCCGAATGCTGGGACTCATGAGCGATAAGGACGTCGTGTATGGAGCCACCAACCAGCTTTCAGGCTCCGGCTACGCCATCACGATGAAGATCGACGCGAACGAAGATGGAAGCTACGAGGATGAGGATGCCTATAGCTCCTATAATTGGGGAATTCTAACCTCGGCGGTCACTTTTTCGGCAGCCAATTATCTTGCCTGCAACGCCTCCTATTCGGGATCGGCAAAAATATACGGGGAACGAAGCGGTGGCGGGGCTTGCCCAATCGTTGGCTTTGTCAACGCGGACGGTTCCTCTTTCCATGTGTCTGGGCCTTCAATGCTTCAATGCGCGGAAGTCGAGAATGGCACGATAAACTTCAAGGAAGTCCAATCGGGGGCGTCTCTAGATAAAGAATTAAGCACGGATTATTTTTATGGGCACGATGATATGCTGGATGCCCTCTTTGATTGATTGAATCTTGTTTTGCGGGCTTTTTCTTCTAGCCGGAGCCTTTTTGCATAGATCCATTGAGTTCGCGCAAGGGCTTCTGGAGAACAAACGAAATTTCAAGAAATTAGCACTCTACACTTGCGAGTGCTAAAAATCGGATTATAGTTTCCCTGTCCGATTTAAGTCGGAGAAAGGAGAATTCTATGGATAACATGGAACAACCGATTGATTATTCTCGTGATCCTGACGTCTTGAAGAAATTCGGCAGAGATCTTAACGAAGCCGTTTCTAGTGGCAAAGTCGATCCCGTGATTGGCAGGGACGAAGAGATAAGAAAAGTAATCCAAGTCTTGGCCAGAAAGACCAAGAACAACGTCGTGCTGCTAGGCGAGCCTGGCGTGGGCAAAACCGCGATTGTCGAAGGGCTTGCTGAGCGCATCGTGAAGAAAGACGTCCCGGTCTCGCTTCAAGGTAAGACGATTTACGAACTGGATATGGGGGCGCTAGTCGCGGGCGCGAAATACCGTGGCGAATTCGAGGAACGTTTGAAGGCCGTCCTTAACAAAATCAAGGAAAGCGACCATAAAACGATTCTCTTTATCGACGAAATCCATTTAATCGTCGGCGCGGGCAAAAGCGAAGGCGCGATGGATGCGGCGAACCTTTTGAAGCCTCTTTTGGCGCGGGGAGATATCGACTGCATTGGCGCGACCACGCTAAATGAGTATCGCGAATATATTGAGAAAGACCGCGCTTTGGAAAGACGCTTCCAAACTGTTATGGTAGGGGAACCGACCGTGGAAGACACCATCACAATCTTGCGCGGCTTGAAGGAACGCTTCGAGTCATACCACGGGGTTCAGATTACCGATGGGGCTCTTATTTCGGCGGCCACTCTTTCAAATCGTTACATCACCAACCGCTTTTTGCCGGATAAAGCCATCGATCTTTTGGACGAGGCCTGCGCCTCCATCAAAGTCGAAATCGAATCGATGCCGACGGAACTTGATGAGGTCTCCCGCAAAATCAGGAGTCTTGAAATCGAGAAAGTCGCTTTATCCAAAGAGAAAGACGATTCCTCTTTGCGAAGGATGGAAGCTCTAGAGAAAGAGCTTGCCGAGGACAAAGAGAAATTCGATTCTTTGAATAAGGAATGGCAGAAAGAGAAAGAAGAAGTAAGCGAGGCCAAGAACCTTAAAAAGGAGATCGAAGACGCCAAGCGTAATCTCTCCAACTATTTCGCTCAAGGCGATTACAAAAAAGCCTCTGAGCTTCAGTACAAGACCATCCCCGAGCTCCAGCAAAGGCTGCATGACGTCTCTGTGGCCAGCAAGGATAAGGAGAGGCTTGTCAATGAAGTCGTGGACGAAGAAGAGATCGCTAAGATCGTCGGCAGAATGACCGGTATCCCGGTATCCCGCATCAAAAAAGGCGATAGGGAGAAGGTCTTGGATTTGAAGAAAACCCTTCAGCAAAGGGTCATTGGCCAAGATGAGGCCATCACCCTTGTCTCTAACGCAATCATCCGTCAAAGGGCAGGCATCAAAAACCCCAATCGCCCGATTGGCTCCTTCCTGTTCCTTGGCCCGACGGGCGTAGGCAAGACCGAGGTTTCGAAAGCCCTCGCGGAGGCTCTCTTCGATAACGAGAACTCCATCATTCGAATCGACATGTCGGAGTATATGGAGAAATTCTCCGTGTCGCGCCTTGTGGGCGCGCCGCCTGGATATGTCGGCTACGAAGAGGGTGGCCAGCTCACTGAAAAAGTCCGCAGATCCCCATATTCCATTGTCCTCTTCGATGAAATCGAGAAGGCGAACCCCGAAGTTTTCAACCTCTTGCTACAGGTTCTGGACGAGGGACGTTTGACCGATAGCCAAGGCCGCCTCATTGATTTCCGCAACACCGTCATCATCATGACAAGCAACCTTGGGAGCGAGTATTTGCTTTCCGGGCAGAAAGACAAGGTCGAGGATTTGCTCCATCAGACTTTCAAGCCCGAGTTCTTAAACCGCATTGACGAGATCGTCTACTTCAATCCTTTGGGCAAAGAAGTCCAGAAACAGATTGTGAAGAAGATGCTTTATGAACTCGAAAATCGTTTGAAGGAGCAATACGTCTCCGTAGAATGCTCCCCGAAGGTCGAGGATTATGTTCTTCATAGCGCCTATAGCCAGGAATTTGGCGCTCGGCCATTGAAGAGATTTATTCAGGATAAGATTGAGACCTTCCTCGCGAACAAAATCGTTGAGGGGAGCCTCGATACGGAGTCCAAATACATCCTTGATTTGGATGGCGATTCGCTGAGCATAAAGAAAGCGAACGTCGCTTAAACAAAAAAGAGGGAAGGCGCGGATGCGTTTTCCCTCTTTTGCTTTATTCGCCCAATAGCTTCTCAAGCTGGCCGACAAGCTCTTCCATTCGGTGAATGACCGAGAGGAAGGGCTCTTTTGTCGTGAGATCGACCCCGCCGAGTTTAACCTCTTCAATCGGCCAATCGTTGCCGCCTGAAGAGAGCATTTTGATGTAATTCGCAAAGGCGTCTTTCTCGCCTTTTTTTACCTTCTCGTAGATGAGCATGGAGGAGGTGAAACTCGTCGCGTATTGGTAGACGTAGAAAGGAGTGTAGAAGAGGTGAGGAATATAAGCCCAGACCATCGGTTTCATTTTTTCTTCGGTGATGTCGATGTCATAGTAGTTCTTATAGAGTTTCACCATCTCTTCATTGAGGACGGAATAGTTGATGGGCTTGCCTTCTTCGGCAAGCTTGGCGATGTCGTATTCGTAATGTCCGAACAAGGTCTGACGGTAGAAAGTCGAGACGATCTGGTCTATGGCTTTTTGAAGCAGGACGATTTTGTCGTCTTTGTTGAGCTTATCGGAGGAAAGGAGGTAATCGAGAAGATTGTGCTCGTTGAAGGTGGAGGCAATCTCCGCGACGAAGATGGCGTACCCTTGCTTCAATTTTGGCTGGTTCTCCTCACTGTAAAGCGTGTGGATGGAGTGGCCGGATTCATGGGCGAGGGTGAAGACATCTTCCAGATTTCCCACGAAGTTCAAAAGGATGTAAGGGTGGATGCCGCTACCTCCGTTGCTATAAGCCCCGCTGCGCTTTCCTGATCCTGGATAAACATCGACATAGCCGGGCTTCAAAACCTCGTGCGCCTTGTCCTGGAAATCCTGTGGGAAAGCGGAAATCGAATCGAAGAAGAGCGCTTTTGCTTCCTCGTAGCTGTAATGCTTGTCAGATTTCGCCAAAGGCATGAAGCGGTCGTAGCTGCGATGCTTCTCTATCCCAAGGGCTTTTGCTCTTATCTTGTAGTAGCGATGAAGAGGCTCTGCGTGAGTGGAGGCGACTTCCACGAGGTTCATGAAGACGCTTTCGGGGATGGCGTTCCCAGAAAGGTGCTCGGAAAGGATGGAGGAATAGTCTCTAGCCTTCATTTCGGCCAGTTCGCTTTGGACGGTGAGATTGTAGATTTCGCCATAGACGTTCTTGTGACTTTCGAATTGGGAATAAAGAGCTTCGAAAATCGCAGCGCGGTCTTCTTGTTTGGGCTCTTTGCTGATGAGGTCCGTCCAATTCGAGGTGCTGACTTCGATCTCTCTACCATCGCTTAACTTTGCTTTGGTGGGAACATAGTCTCCAACGGAGAGCTTGCTGTAAAGTTCGCCCCCTTCGCCCATGATCGGGGAGAAAGCGGCCATTAGTTTCTCTTTCTCTGGGGATAGGACGTATTTCTGGCTGTTGAAGAGCTTCTCGAAGATAAAGGAATAGTCGTTGAACTCCGGATTCCTTTGCAAAAAGCCATCCAATTTCTCTTTCCCTAGGGCAATAAGCTCCGGCGATTCGAAACTTGTCTTCGCGTTGATGTCCTGCAAAACCAAGAAGACTTTGCTTTCGGTTTCGGTATAAGAGACGTTCTTCTTGTCTTTGTCGCTTTGCATCGCGGCGAACATGTAGAGATGCTCAAGAAGGTCGTTCATCTCTCTTTCGAGGATGAGATATTCCTTTAGTTTAGTCTCATCGCTCAGTTTGCCTGCGTATTCGCCCATTTGGTTAGCGATGCCTTTTAATTTTTCCAGATCCGCGTCGAATTTCTCTTGGCCAGGGTAGATTCGGCTTAGATCCCAAACTTTTTCATCCATGATTTACCTCCATGAAAAAATCACCTAGAAGCCTAATGGAGGAAGGGGCGCCTTGCAAGGATTAGGAGCGTTTATATTTGGCAAGGAGCACCAAAATGACTTGAATTGGGATGCCGACGACCAAGATGAACCAAACATTTTCGCTCTGTTCCCGGAAAAATTGGAAGTAGAAGCAGAAAGCCAAAAGAAGGGTCCATAAGAAAATGCTTGCGAGAACCCAGAAAGCAGGGCGATTGTGGTAAAACCAACGAACTTCCCAAGCGGAAAGGAAACACATGACCGGGATCATCCAAACGTAGACCGACCAAGCCAAAAGGGGGATATTCTTCCCATCGTGGATGAAATAAGAGGAGAAGAAGATCGACATCGCGACGAGCAAAACAAAAGTCAGGGTCATCGCCAGGATGACGGCCTTGTTCGAGGCGTTCACGTCTTTCTTCTTTTCTTCCGAGACCTGCTGCTCAATGGCTTCCGGGAGATGCTCCTGCGTCAAATAATCGACGGTGACTCCATAGAAATGAGCGATATCGAGCATGACGTCGACCGAAGGCAAGGCATAGCCTAGTTCCCATTTGGAAAGAGACTTATCGCTGTAATTGATTTGTTGGGCGAGCTCTTGCTGCGTGAGGCCTTTGGCCTTGCGCAGGGCCGAGAGATTCTTTCCAACCGTTAGGGCGAGGTTTTCCATGTAGTTATTTTAGGCGTGAAAAAACCTTTGGGCAAATTCTTCCTTAGCTGATGGGGTAGGTGACGTAGGTGGGTGCAGAAACGAAATTGCCGCTTGTCACATATCCGTTGTCGTAATAATTGGACGCGTAGGCATCTGCCGCCTGCAAGGTGGTTGTATTTATTTTCCGCTTATTAGGAGAACGTAAGGTGATTTGGCCTTCCGATGAGCCAGAACCCCTGTTCCAAACGGAAACGTATGTGCCTGTGGAAACGTTAGCCAAAGTCGCATCGAATGACAAGGAAATAACGCTGACCAAGCCAAGGCTTCCGCTTAAGGAGGTTAAGGTTTTTTGCTTTTTGCCGTTTGCGTTTACTTCTTTCCCTTCGATTTTGATTTCCAAAGGGGAAGTCAGGGAGCTAGATAGGGAACTCAAGTCCATTTTTGCGTTCCAAATGTGGGTGCCGCTTATCTCGGAATGGGAATAAGAGGAAATCAATTCTTCGCCATGCAAAGAGGATTCCTGCTCAGAGCTTGAAGTGTCGATTTGGCCCATAATTGTTGAATTCATGCCCATTACATAACCTAGCATCCAATTTATGATATTCTCAGCGAAATCACTTGTTTTAACCTTTGCCCAATCTTCGGATATTGTCTCGATCGTAATCCCTCCGCTTTGCTTTTGATTGACGCGATGGAAAAAGATGATGCCGTCTGAGTCGTCTCCGGAAGTATGGAAATAGAATTCGACGTAACGCGTCCCTCCGTCAATAAATCCGCCGCCGCCATTTACCCCGCTAATCATTGGAACCTCGATGGCGCCTACCATCTTTACTTCCGCCCCGTTTAATGAAATCCAGATCGAGAACGGAACCTCTTTGTTAAAAACGGAAAGAATCGTCAATTTTGCCGTCCCGCTTAAATGGTAGGTGGACACATTGTTTTCGTCTTCCCCTAAAGTCGCGGACCCTAGCACGTATTCTAGAAGGGTGGAAAGAGAGGAAAAATCCGTCATGGAGTCGCGTTTCGATTGAAGATCAGAAACCCGCAAATCCGTCTTGGTGAGAGTCGTTTGTGGGACTTCTGCGTCGATTTTAAAATAAATCTCTTTGGAATCAGTGACCAATTTGACATCGAGGGAAGAGAGGCCGTTCTCATCGAACTCAATGTTTAGGGGAATGTTTTCTTCACTGCCTAAAACGTCTTTGGAGATAACGGCTGCGATTTTGTCGCCGGTGCGTTCCACGCTTAGGAGAATCTTCTCGCTAAGCAGCGGAGCGAATTGCCCCTGGGAGATTTTGGCGATCAGCGTCGTGGCCAAAGTGTCTGCCGCCGAAGTGAATTTGGTGAAGCGCGGATCGTCAGAACTCAGCAAGGCTGTCACTAGTTCCAATATGTCGTTTAAAGAGGCGACGCTGAATTTGCCATAGAGCGTGTCGGCCTCTGGCTCGGTGATATTCCCGTAATCGAGATCTTTATAGCCTTCTGCGCCGCCGTTTTTCAGGGTGTTGCTGGAGTCATAGGAGAAAAGCATGTCTCCCGTTTCGATGCTCGAGCCAATCTCGCCGTCTAATTGCAAAGCGACTGCATGCTCATTCAAATAATCCGCTTTTCGGTCTAGAAAGACCGCGTTTGCACGCGCCGCCTTCTCTTGGAGATTGAAGGCGAAATCGCCTTCCAGGGTGAAACCTTGCTCGGTGATGGTCTTCCCGCTAGAAGAGGCAAAACGCGAATCGCTGCTATAGGCACTCGTTTTCCGGTCAAGAACGTATCCTTTGACGTTCGCCTTCATCGAATGATGCTGAAAAAGATTCTCGACTTGATCGGTTAAGGTGGGGAGGTGATCCATCTCCTCATATTCATCCTTGTCGAAGGAGGGTGAACCCGTGTAGTCGCTGATCTTCAAGGTTCCTTTGACGCCGAACCCCCCGAGGGAGAAGTCATCAAATGTAAGCGAAGCCAAGGCGAAATCGCTGCTGCTTAGGCGGAAAATTAGCTTTCCTGCTCCACCTGCCTTGCTGAAATCGAAGGTTGCTTCGATTTGGTTGTCCTTGCTTTCCAAAGAGATCAGAGCCTCCAAAAAGTGCTCATAATGTTTTTCGGAGATGTCTTTGCCAATGAGGCTGTTCTTCACGCTTTCAAAGGCGTCGCTGATTGAGCCGATTGAGGAAAATAAGGAAGAGAGGTATTCGTTTTTGATGGACTCATCACCCAATAGATTCGCGAAAGCGCTGAAAAAGGCATCTGCGGTTGTTTTGCTTGTTTTGACCTTCAGGATGCCGTTTGCATCAACGTAAGCCTCTTTGTCGCTTTCGCCCTGGACATAATGCCCGGTTAGCTTTTTGGTCTGTTTGTCGCCTTTGAAAACTGCGCTGATCGAAAGGTCGTTGATCTTCTGATTCTGGAAATTGGCCCCACCGCTTAAAGAAAAAGTGAGCTTCTCGTCAAAACCTTGGTGGCCAAGGGTGGTCGCGGTGCTTTCGACGGTATCCTCGTGATGAGTCAGCAAAAGGCCTTCTTCCTCGCCCCCATTCTCCGTATGGGTTGTGGAGACGTCGAAAGAAAGCTTGCCCGCGTAGATGGCGATTCTTTCCCAAGGATCGATGGAATTATCTAGAGATAAATAAGAGGAGGCGTTTGTCGGGGCGGTTATTTGGGCTCCGTTATAGTCAAAGGAAGCGGAGAGGCTTAGCTCCATCCCATTTCCTAGCTTATTCGAAGAGCCCGTTCCCTTCGCGGGGAACTCAATCTTAGAAAGATAGTAATCTTCATCGCCTTGCAAGCCAACGGCATAAACGTTTTCACCGATCGACAGATTCCAAACGAAATAATGGTTTTCTGCGTCGATTTCGCTTAATTCGTCCAAGGAAGAGGAGATTTTTCCAAAGTCTATCGTGGAGGTATCGCTGAAATTGGGCTTCACCTCATAGCCATAGGAAGAAAGAATCTGGAGAATGTCTTCTAAGACCCAATCGAGCCTCCCGAATTCGTATTGGGTGATGCCGCCGGTCACGGAGTCACGGCCGCTTTCCTCGCCATACTGGTAAGAGGCGGTGGAGACTTTGTAGGCAACGTTATAAG
>CAVKPZ010000021.1:0-24860 GCA_963658395.1 Lachnospiraceae bacterium
CCATAGTTCTCCTTTTGTTGGAGCGAATAGGCTACTAGATAACAAAACGCGAAGATGAAAAGGACCCCAAGAAGAGCGAAAAGCCAGGCCTGGCCGATCTTTTTCTTCTTTCTTTTCCCCACCGCTCTCTCCTAAATCAAAGGAATAAACTTTCGGAGAAAGAAGCTCCTCCAAGCGCTTCGTTGAAGGCGTTCGCCACCGCTTTTTTGTCTCCCTCTTCCCCAGTTTTGATGAAGCCGAATGTGTTGGTTTTCTGAAGGTTCGCCAGATTGTTCACGATTGATTCGGCAATGCCGAATTTCACGTAATTCCCGTTCAAGACGGCGTTCTCGTTCTCGGAAGCGTATTTCTTCAGCGCCTCTTCGGCCTTCGAAGGCGAGTCGACGAGGGTTTCGAGCCGCTCATCCGTTTCTTTGAGGAATCTCTCGTAAGCGGCTTGGTGCTCGGCGTAAAGAGAAGCGTTGACGAAAAGCGCGGCGCTAGGGATGGAATTCTCCTCGTGTGCCTTCCTCCATTCATCCTGCATGTCGTAGATCAGATGAAGCTTATCGCCCATCTTGGCCTTCAAATTGGTGTAAACAGGGTCGGCGACGACGTAGAAATCGTAGCCATTCGAGGCGATGTTGGATGCGACCTGGCTCACGCCCGTCTCATAGATTACTTGGCTAGAGACGTCGCCCCAGCCCCAAACCGAGCTCGCCAAAGACAAGAAGGCCCGGGAGGAATTGCCCGTTTGGACGAAGCCGTTGATTGACCAAGCCGAACTCCAGGTGGCCGTCTCTTCTTTCGTATGGCTTAGCGAAACGACGTAGAAACCTAGATTGTTGATCCAGCGAGCCAATTTATAGTTTGCGGCTTTCGCATTCTTGGTCATTAAATTGAGTCCCGAAACGCCGTCAAAGACGATGGCGTCGTAACTATTCGCTGCGAAAGAGGGAGCGACGATCTCGCTAGGATTGCTCGCGCTCACCCAATTCTCGTTGGCCCCTTGGTCATAAAAAGCCAAAGTTGGGGCACCGGTCGGCGTGACCCATTTGAAGTCATAGACGGCGATCCCTGAACTTTCAGGCTCGTCATCTGGCCCAATGGTGGCTTCTGAGTCCGAACCATCTTTTTTCGCGCCTCTGCAGGAAGCGAGGGTTAAAGCCGCAAACCCTAATGCCAAAATCTTTTTTTTCATAAGTCTCCCCCCTATTCGCGTTTCATTATGGACTTTTGAAAAGCCCTCGCCTAATGAAACGCTTTGTTGAACCGTTATTTGTCCTCCAACAGGTCGTTAAGAACCCCTCCTAGCATCGAAGGGTCTTTCTTGAGCCCGAAGTTTTCAAGAATCGTGTCGCCCATAACCGCGAAAGTGGCTTGCTCCGGCAGTTTTTTGCCTCTTTTAAAGCTTGGGCAATAGCAAAGAAGTGGCACTTTCTCCCTTGTGTGGTCGGTCCCTTTGAAGGTCGGGTCGTTCCCGTGGTCGGCGGTGATGATCAGCAAATCATCATCCTTCATCGAGGTGATGAACTCCCCGACACGCTTATCCAAGGCCTCCAGGCAGCGCGCGTAGCCGACGGGGTTCCTCCGATGCCCGAATTCGCTGTCGAATTCCACGAGGTTCACGAAGCATAGCCCCGTCCAGTCTTCTTCTTTCAGTTGCCTTATGGCTTCGTCCATCCCTTCCTCGTTGCTCGCGGTATGGATGGTTTTCACGATGCCCGCGCCATTGAAGATGTCGTTTATCTTCCCGACGGCGCTCACCATGTAGCCGTTCTTCTTGAGGATATCAAGCGCCGTGACGCCGCTAGGCGATACGGTGTAATCGTGTCGATGCGCCCCGACGCGCTTGAACTCCCCTTTCCTTTCGCCGACATAAGGCCTGGCGATGACTCTCCCTACGAACCATTCCGGGCGCGTCGTGAGGTCCCTCGCTGCCTGGCAGCAGCGATAAATCTCCTCTAGCCCCATATGGTCCTCATTGGCCGCGATTTGGAGGACGGAATCCGCGGAAGTGTAAACGATGAGCGCGTTTTCCTTGATCTGCTCTTCGCCTAGTTCGTCGAGGATGACTGTCCCTGAGCTCGCTTTGTTCCCAAGCAGCCTGTGGCCGGTCCTTCTTTCGAGCTCGTCCATAAGCTCCTTTGGGAAACCCGTGTCGGTGAAAGTCTGGAAAGGCTTCGTCGTGTTGATGCCCATCATCTCCCAGTGCCCCGTCATCGTGTCCTTGCCTTTGCTTGTCTCGCGGCAAGCCAAAGAATAGGCCTTTTGATGGCTGGAGACGGGTTTCACGCCTTTTATCTCGTCAAGCTCGCCGATGCCCATCGCTTCCATGTTGGGAGTATGAAGGCCTCCGACGCTTTCTGCAGCGTGCGCCCAGGTGTTCGAGCCAGAGTCTCCGAAAAGCGCGGCGTCCGGCTCTTCCCCAATGCCGGCGCTGTCGGCGACCACGAGGAAGATTCGCTTGAATCTTTTGTATTCCTTTTCCATTGTCTTTACCTCCGAAGGCGAGACTTTGAATCCCGCGGGTTATTATAGCCTATTTCCGGGAAGAGAATCGGTCGTAGGCTTCGAGGATTCTTCGCGTCGAGACATGCGTGTAGATTTGCGTGGTAGAAAGATGGGCGTGGCCCAGTATCTCCTGCACGGCGCGCAGCTCCGCGCCGTTCTCGAGGAGGTGGGTCGCGAAGCAATGACGCAACGTATGAGGGCTTATGGAGACCTCGATCCCGACTTGCTTGGCGTATTTCTTCACCTGCATGAAGAAATAGTTCCGGCTGATGGGCTCGCCGCGGAGGTTCAAGAAGACCTCTTTCTTCTTTTTGCCTTTGTTGAGGGAGCGGAAATCATGGATGTAGGTCTCAAGCCACTCCAGGGCGAAAGGAGAAATCGGCACGGTGCGCTGCTTATTCCCTTTGCCGTGTCTTACCACGATCAGGCGGTTTGGCACGTTGATGGAGCTTAGCGGAAGGGAGCAGAGCTCAGAGACGCGGAGCCCTGTGGCGTACATCGTCTCGAGCATCGCTTTGTCTCTCATCCCGCTTTCCTTGCTGGTGTCCGGGGCGTCCAAGAGCCTTTCGACCTCATCGAAAGACAAGATGACGGGCAGGTTTTTCTCTTCTTTCGGGCGGTCGACCCTCTCAGGGGCGGCGGAGAGGATGCCTCTTTTCGAAAGGAACTGGTAGAAATTGAAAAGAGCGGAAAGCCTCCTGGCGATCGTCGAGGAGGAGCGGTCTTTCTCACCCTCCTTGATGGCGAAGTCGTTGAGGTCGGTCTCGTAAAGATCCTCGGTGGTTTGCTTCTCGGGGAAATCGCGGAGGAAGATCAGCAGGTCTTCCTTGTAGTCGTCGATCGTCTTCTCCGCGAGCCCCTTAGAGGCTAGAAGATAGGTGAAGTATTCTTCGATCGCCTGTCTAATTTCCATTTTTCTTTCCCTTTTTCTCGGCCTGAGAGGCCATTTTGAGCTCCGGGGCGTCCATCCGGTGTCTCATTTTCCGGTTGATTTCCTCGACGAGGAGCCTGGTCGCGTCCTTCTTCTCGTAATCCTCGTAATTCCATAGGCTCATCTGAACGCTTTCCCTCTGGGGGTTCACGAGTCGATTCAAGGTGATGCCTACCTGGCGGATCTTGGGGTTTCCGAGTTTCTCCATGAGGGGCTTGAACAGGCGCTCCGCCTCATATTCGATGGTCACGGGGTCGCGCGTGGAATCCTTGAGCGCGGACGCCCGGCTGTGGAGGCGGAAATCCAGCGTCTTCACGGAGATCGTGACCCCTCTGCCCGCTTTCCCTTCCTTTAAGGCTCTCGAGGAGATTTCGGAGGCGATTTGGCTTAGGAAAGGTGCGACTTCCTCATACGAGGAGCAATCGTAAGGCAAGGTGATCTGAGCTCCGATGGATTTCGGGTCTGCCTCTTCGATTTGGACGCGATCATCTCCTTTCCCCTCAATCCAGTCTTTCGCGGTGAAAAAGAACTTCCCCAGCTCCTTTTGAAGCAAAGGATCGTCTTCCTTGGCTCTTCGCGCGAAATCCCCGATCGTGCTGATTCCTAAGCCTCTTAGATGGGGGGCGGTTTTCTTTCCGATGCCCCAAAAGGATTCGATGGGCAAAGGGTAAAGGATCCTCTCGATGTCCCTTCTCCTGCAGAAAGTGAGGCCCATCGGCTTTTTGAGGTCGCTAGCCATCTTGGCGAGCCATTTCGTGGGCGCCACCCCGATGGAGCAAGATAACCCCGTTTCCTTCTTCAGCTCCATTTGAAGATCGCGGAAGAACCTCTCCGGGTCGTCTACCCCTTTCAGGGCTTCGCTCATGTCCGCGTAGCCTTCGTCGATCGAGGCGGGCTCCACCAGAGGCGTGTATTTCCTTATATAGGAGAAAAAGGAAAGCGACATCATCGAATAGTAATCGAAATCCGGAGGGATCACTTTCGCGCTCGGGCAGAGCTTCAGGGCTTGGAAGGTCGGCTGGCCGCTGTGGCAGCCGTATTTCCTAGCCACGTAATTCGCCGTCGAGACGATACCCGATCGCCCGGCATGGCCGATGAGAACGGGGAAAGAGGCCAAAGAGGGATCGCGGATTTCCTCGCACGTCGCGAAGAAAGCGTTCAAGTCGATGTGCATGATGACCTTCGCCATGAAGCAATTCTAAAACGGACCTCCCGTTATGTTAACTAATAACGTTAGGAAAAAGAATCAGAAAGCCTTCGCTTCCTCTAGAACCGCCTCCAGATCGACCCCGCATTCCTTCGCTTGGTCGATCGTGCAGCCGAATTTGATGAACCGCAAAGGCAGCGCCTTGACTTTTATTTGGCCTTGGTAGCCATTTTCCATCAAGGAAGAGAGAACCATGTCCGCGAAGCCTTGCTTCACACCATAGGGATCGTAGATGAAAACCTTTTTAAAGCTCATGAGGGTTTGCAAGTCCCCCGGGGAGATCTCCGAGAGGACGACGGGATCGACAAAAGTTCCCTTCACGCTCAATTTAAGGCATCGGAAGGCGAATTCCTTGCCGCGAGGACCGATGCACAAAAAGGCGGCGGAATCGGAATTTTTGCCAAGCTCGCGGAACCCTAAGCGCGGATTGCCTAAACCTTTATCCCCCTTGGGGATGAAGGCGTTTGGGTAGCGGATCGCGAAGACCCCTTTGTGGGCGAAGGATTCCTTGAAAAGCCATTCGCCCATCTCCTCGTCGCTAGGCATGGACACCAAAACATTCGGTATGGAGCGGAGATAAGCGACGTCGTAGATTCCTTGGTGGGTCTCCCCGTTTTTGCCGGCGAGCCCCGCGCGGTCGATGAGTAGGGTGATGTCCGCGCCCATCCGCGCGCAGTCATGGCTGATCTCGTCGTAGGCCCTTTGGAGAAAAGTCGAATACAAGGAGACGATTGGGCGCTTGCCGGCAAGAGAGAGGGCGCCAGAGAAAGTCAAAGCGTGCTCTTCGGCGATGCCCACATCGATGCAGCGATCAGGATGGGCTTTGAAGGCTTCCCCGAGCTTCGACCCCACCGCCGTCGCCGCAGTAACGAGGAGACAATTCTTGTCTTCGTCGAGGGCCTTTTTGACGAGCCCACCATAAAAACCAGGCCAAGAAACCTCGCCAGCGTGAGGGTTTTTCACTTCTCCGGTCTTAACGTCAAAAGGGCTGACCCCATGCCAAGCGCCGTTCTTATCTTGCTCGGCGAAAGGATAGCCTTTGCCTTTGATGGTCCTGCAATGGATGACGACCGACTTCGTGGAATTCCTCGCGGAGTTCATCGCCCTTTCCAGCGCCTTGATGTTGTGGCCGTCCACCGGGCCGACATAAGTGAAGCCCATGTTGTCGAACATGGTCGTCGGGACGAGACGGTACTTCAAAGCGCGCTTGAACTTGTAGGTAAGATTGTAGATTTTCTTCCCGAAGAAGGAGCGGGACATCGCTCTTTGGAAGCCCTTCTTGGTCTTGTTGTAGATCTTGCCGGTGGAGATTTTGCGGAAGAACTTCCCCATGCCCCCGATTGGCTGGTTGATGGACATCGCGTTGTCGTTGAGGATCACGATGACCTTGTTATGGCGTTCCCCGATGTTATTTAGGCCCTCGAAGGCCAAGCCGTTGACGACAGAAGCATCGCCGATAAGGGCCACCACATCGTAATTTTCCTCATTTTGATCCCGCACATAGGCGAAAGCCTCCGCCGCAGACAAAGAGGTTGAGCTGTGGCCGGCGTCGTAGCAATCGTAAGGGGATTCCTCACGGTTTTGGAATCCATTGCAGTGCCCTCGTTCGTTTAGATGGTCAAGGCTTCTTCCTGTGAGGATCTTCTGCGCGTAGCATTGATGCCCGACATCGAGGATGAGCTTGTCTTTTTTGAAGTCGAAAACGCGGTTCAGGGCGATTGTGATCTCCACGACGCCAAGGTTGCTCGAGAGATGCCCGCCGCAATTCGAGGTGACTTCGATGATTTCCCTGCGAATGTCCTTCGCCAAAAGAGAGAGCCGCTTGTAATCAAGCGTTTTCAAAAAAGAAGGGTCTTTAATGTCTTTTAATTGAATTGCTCCGACAATGCCTTTCTTTTTCATATACCAAAAAACTACTAGTTAATTACTTTAAATCTTCTTCGTTAACCGCTAGGCTGCCAACTTTTTCCTCCGCGGCTTTAAGCTCTCCTTGAAGCTCTTTTATGAGGGCTTTACCCTCTTGGTAAAGGGAGAGAACCTCTTGGAGAGGGAGTTCTTCCCCTTCGATTTTGGCGACGACTTCGTCTAGCCTTTTTAGTTTCTCTTCGAAACTCTTTTCTTTCTTTTCCGCCATATTCAGTCCTCCTTCTCCGTTACGCGGGAGACAATGATACCATCTTTCAGTCTCGTCTTTATTTGATCCCCAACCGTGAGCTGGCTCTTGCTGCGAAGGGGCTTGCCGTCTTGGGTTAGGGTTATGGAATAGCCTCGGCTCAAGACTTTATCGGGATTCAGCGCCTCTAGACGGGAGTCTAACCCGTTTATCCTCTCTTTGCATAGGCCAAGTCTACTAATTGCGAGGGGCTTCAGCCTGCTTTGGGCGTAGCCAAGGTCTTTTTCGCTTCTTTCCAGGACGTTTTTCATCCCGTTGTCCAGGCGAATCGAGATGTTGTCGAGCTTCTCGATCTCGTTCGAATAAAGGGCCTTCGGGTTCCTGAAATAAGGCTTTGAGAGGTATTTCTCCACTCTTTCCCTCAAAATGCCGAGTTTGGAGAGCGCCTGAGAGTCTAACTTCCTCTCTGTCTCGTCGAGCCTCTGCATGACCTCGTATTGGTCCGGGACGCAGGCGATTGCCGCCGCTGTGGGCGTGGAAACGCGCCTGTCGGCGACCAAATCGGTCAAGGTGACGTCCACTTCATGGCCTACCGCCGAAACGAAAGGAAAGGGAAAAGCAGCGAGCGCCCTTACCAAAGCCTCGTCGTTAAACGCCCCTAGGTCTTCGCTAGAGCCTCCTCCCCTGCCGATGATCAACACATCAGGCTTAGCCGCCTTTGCTCTAGAGAGGCTCTCTATGAGGTCAGAAGGAGCCTCTTTGCCTTGGACTAAGGAAGGGAAAGTTACTACTTCCGCCAAAGGCCACCTTTTGGCGAGGTTCACCTCGATGTCTCTCATGCCTGCGCTGCCTCTTCCCGCGATGACGGCGATTCGATTCGGGATCAAAGGCAAGGGGCGTTTCCTGCTTTCGTCGAAAAGCCCTTCGTTTTTGAGCTTCAAAGCCAGCTCGCGGAGTCTCTTCCTCTCTTCCCCTTCCCCGTCTTTCTGCATCGAGGAGACGGTGAGTTGATAGCTTCCTCTAGGAGGGTAAACGGTGATTTTCCCATGGACGAGCACTTTGTCCCCGTTGTTTGGACGAAATCTAAGGCGCGAGGCGGAAGAAGCCCACATCACCACGCTGACGATGGAGTTCTCGTCTTTCAAGGAGAAATAGGCGTGTCCAGAAGGGTAGATCTTGAAGTTGGAGACCTCCCCGCGGAGAAAGATTGAGCTAAGCCCGAGATCCCCTTCGAGGATGTATTTGATCCTCTCGTTCAGCTCGCTGACGGAGAGGTAGGCCTTCTCCTCGCTCATTCTCTCACCAGGACGTTGTCCAAGATGCCGTTGACGAATTTGTAGTCCTCTTTCGCCCCGTCCACCCCGCCGTAGGTTTTCGTCAGGCGGATGGCGACGGAAATGACCACTTTCTTGCTGATGTCCTTCTCAATCGCGTAGAAATGGACGTAGGCGAGCAAAAGGATGGCCTGCACCACGCGGTTCTTGCGGTCGAACGTCCAGCCTTTGTTCATGTGGGCGTTGAATTTCTCGATCGCCTCCTCGCGGTATTTGATCGCGTATACGGCCGCGGCCTTCACGAAATAGTCGCAGTCTTCGAAGCCCTTCTCCAAAAGCGAGGAGACGATCCCCTCGACGTCGACCGCTTCCCCCATCGCAATGTAGGTGAGCTCATCGTAAATCGCGGTCATAGCCGCGCTTTGCAGGGAATTCCTGCTTCCTTCTCGCCAAGCGATTTCCTCTGCAACTTCATCCATAAAATAACAATGCCCCTAAAGCGGCAAGATGATAGCACAATTTCCCTCTCTTGGGCCAAGACAATCGAACAAATAAGCGTTTAGGCCCAAAAGAAAATGCCCCGAAGGGCATCAGGCAAAGGAAGAGACGTGGACGCGGATCTCGTTGGGCACCGCCTCAATCATCATCGAGAGGTTGCTCGCGATCTCCTTTTGAAGGGCGAGACAGATGTCTTTGACCTGGCAACCCGTCGGGAGAATGATGTCGACGCTCACTTTGATCTTGCCTTCCTTCGAAAGCACGATGCAGATGGGCTTTGCGATCTGGAAGGGGCGCTTCTTGCCCTTGACTAGGGAGGCGCCGCTCACGCTGCTCACGCTTTTCCCCACGATCGTGCGGATCGCCTTCCTGGAGATGCGCAGCTTCCCGTTCGAGCTGTAGTTGTTGATTTCCAAATAGTCGCTCATACGCTTATCTTACCATTTCCTTCACTTTGTTGGCGATTCCTTCCGGGGTGAAGCCGAAATCGGAGAGAACCTCGCTCGCCTTGCCGCTTTTCCCGAAGCAATCTACGCCGATGTTGTGCTTCGCGTATCTCCCCCAGAGAAGCGTGGACCCCATCTCGATGGAGACCCTCCTCTCGTAAGGGAGATTCAAGATCTCATTTCTGTAGGTCTCATCCTGAGCGAGGAAATTCTCTAGGCAAGGCATGGAGACGACGCTCGCGATGATCCCCTCTTTCTGCAGCAAAGCAGCGGCGTCCAAAGCCAAGGAGACCTCGCTGCCTGTGGCGAGCAGTTCAATGCTCGCATCCATCTCTTTCTTCACGAAATAGGCGCCCTTGCGCACGCCGTCTTCTTGATGAAGCGGGAGAAGAGGCAAGCTCTGGCGGGTCAAAATGAGGCAGATGGGCGTCTTTTTGGAGGCGAAGGCCTCCTGATAGGCAAGCATCGTCTCATGGCTGTCCGCCGGGCGGATCACCTTCACGTTCGGGATACTTCTAAGCATGGTCAGGGTCTCTACCGGCT
This sequence comes from Lachnospiraceae bacterium, assembly GCA_963658395.1. GTDB lineage: Bacteria > Bacillota_I > Bacilli_A > RFN20 > CAG-826 > Alloenteromonas. The sequence goes on from CAVKPZ010000021.1 coordinate 9,506, forward strand.
GATGGGTGGCCCCATCTTCCCCCACCGCCAAAGAATCGTGAGAGAAGAGGTAAATGACCGGGAGCTCCTCCATCGCCGCCATCCTGATCGCGGGCTTCATGTAATCGGCGAAGATGAGGAAAGAGCCGCCGTAAGGCAGCAGCCCGCCATGCAAGGCGATGCCGTTCATCGCCCCGGCCATGCCGAATTCGCGGATGCCCCAGTTGACGGACTTCCCCTCGGGATGGGAGGGGGTGAAATCGCTTGCCCCTTTGATCGCGGTCTTGACCGAGCTTGCCACGTCGGCGCTGCCGCCGAAGAGGAAGGGGATCGACTCGCTGTATATCTGCAGCAGGCGCCCGGAGCTTGCGCGGGTGGCCTCTGCCTTGTCTTCGAAGTAGAACTTGGGGAGATAGCCCTCCAGATTCCGGCCCATAGCATCAAGGAAGAGCTTCGCGCTGGCCGCATGCTCCTTTGAATAGGCCTCAAAGCGCCTGTCGTAGTCCGCGTGGGCCGCCTTGCCTCTAGCAAGGAAGGTTTCCTTGAAGCGGTCATAGACCTCATTAGGGACGGTGAATTCGGGGTAGTTATAGCCGTAGACTTCCTTCGCGTGTTCGCCGTCCTCCTTTCCCAAAGGGGCGCCGTGGGTCGCGGAGGTCCCTTGTTTGGAAGAGCCATAGCCGATGATCGTGTGGACGATGATGAGCGTCGGGTAGAGGGCGCTTTGCTTGGCTTCCGCGATTGCTTTCGACACCGCTTCCACCTCATTCCCGTTGGTAACCTCCAAAACGTTCCATTCTTCCGCGAGGAAGCGCAGCTTCACGGACTCGCTTAAGGAATTCGAGGTCGGCCCATCCAAAGTGGCCCCGTTCTCGTCATAGATCAAAATCAGCTTGTTGAGCTTGTTATGGCCCGCCAAAGAGATGGCCTCTTGGCTGATCCCCTCTTCTAGGCACCCATCGCCGCAGAGGCAATAGGTGTAATGGTCCATGATTTGGCTCCCTTCGGGATACTGCGCGGCGATCGCCTTTTCGGCCATCGCCATGCCCACGGCCTGCGAAATCCCCTGCCCGAGGGGCCCGGCGGTCGCATCGATCCCCTCGGTTAGAGTCACCTCGGGGTGTCCTGGGGTCAAAGAATTGAGCTGACGAAACGCCTTGAGGTCCTCCATGCTCACCTTGTATCCGGCGAGGTGGAGCAAGGAATAGATGAGCGCGCTAGGATGCCCCGCGCTATAGACGAGGCGGTCGCGGCTGACCCACTTCGGGTCGCTAGGGTCCGCCTTTAGGTGATCGCGGTAGAGCGCATACATGATCGGCGCGGCGTCCAAAGCCATACCAGGGTGCCCAGAATTGGCTTTGTTGATGGTGTCGATAACCAGGGCGCGGATTGCGCCAACGCAAAGTTCGTCGATGTTGCTGCTCATTTACTTGCTCCAATATTAGTATTTTTTTAGTTTATATTTGGTTCTTCTTATATACTACGTATATAAATCACTCTTCCACCACTTTCACCGCGACGGCTTCTAGCTGCTCGTCGGTGACAGGCTGCGGGGCATGGGAGAGCGGATCGCTGGCCTGGAGGTTCTTCGGGAAAGCCTCGACGTCGCGGATGTTGTCCGTGCCCGTGAGGATCATGGCTAAGCGGTCGAGCCCGAAGGCCAAGCCGCCATGCGGGGGCGCGCCATACTTGAAGGCGTCGATGAACCAGCCGAACTTCTTCTCGACGTCCTCGTCGCTTAAGCCGAGGAGCTTGAAGATCTTCCACTGGACATCGTGGTCGTAGATGCGCAGAGTGCCCCCGCCCGCTTCGTAGCCGTTGATGACGATGTCATAGGCATAGGCGAGCACCTCTTCTGGTTTTTTCTCCAGCAAAGGCAAATCCTCGTCGCGAGGACGGGTGAAAGGATGGTGCTCGGCGACGTATTTCCCCTCTTCCCCTTCCACGGGCGTGAACATCGGGAAGTCGACGACCCAAAGAAGGTCGTAGGTGCCTGACTTGATGAGGTTGAGCTTTTTGGCGAAGAGCGTGCGGAGCGCCCCCAATCCGAAGGCGATGTCTCTTCTTGAAGAGGAAGAGGCGAACAAAAGAAGGTCGTCTTCCTTAAGGCCGAGGCTTTCGAGGATGGCTTTGCCATGCGCCTCGTCGACGAATTTGGCAAAAGAGCCGCCAAGAGCCCCGTTTTCGACTTTGAGGGAAAGCACGCCTTTGAGGTTGAATTTCCTCGCTTCGGCGGTGAGCTCATCCAAGACCTTGCGCGAGGTTTCTTTGCCTTGCCCCGGAACGATGATGCCCTTGATGTAGCTCTGCCCTTCGAAGCCTTTGAAAGCGATGTCGCCCAATAAAGGCTTCAGATCATGGATGGTGAGGCCGTAACGCGTGTCCGGCTTATCGCTCCCATAGGTGTCCAAAGCTTCCCAGAAGGGGATTCTACGGAGAGGCAATTGCACCTCGTATCCAGCGACATCCTTGAAAATCTTCGCGAGGAACCCTTCCATGAGGGAAAGGATCTCCTCCTGGTCAAGGAAGGAGCATTCCAAGTCCAATTGGGTGAATTCGGGCTGCCTGTCGGCACGAAGGTCCTCGTCGCGGAAGCATTTGGCGACCTGGTAATAGCGTTCCACCCCGCCGATCATGAGAAGCTGCTTCCAAAGCTGAGGGGACTGCGGGAGCGCGTAGAAAGAGCCGTGATGGACCCTGCTTGGGACGAGGTATTCCTTCGCCCCTTCGGGGGAAGAGACGTTCAAAGCCGGGGTGTCGACCTCCAAAAAGCCCTTCTGGTCGAAGTATTCGTGAAAATCCTTCACGATTTTGGCCCTGGCCTTCAGCTTGTTGAGGATATAGGGCCTGCGGATGTCGAGGTAGCGATATTGGAGACGCGTCTCTTCGAGGGCGTCGGTCTTATCGGCGATGATGAAAGGCGTCGTCTCGGCTTTGTTGAGAACGACGATGGAGGAGACGATGACCTCTACTTCGCCGGTAGGCAAAGAGGGGTTCGCCTCTTTTTTCAGCCCCACCACGCCTTTGACTTGAAGGACGTATTCGTTCCTGACGTCAGGGATTGCATCCGGGTCATTGACAATCAGCTGCACGATGCCCGTCGAATCGCGGAGATCGATGAACTCGATGCCGCCGAGCTTTCTGACTTTCGCGGCCCAGCCGCAGAGAGTCACCTCCTGCCCTACATGCTCTTTCCTAAGCAGTCCGTTCCAAATGGTGCGTTCCATAGTTCATTCCTTATCATGGCAGCAGCAATGATGCTCCTTGCCCTCATCCTCGTGGTGGTGACCGCAGCAGCATTCATGGTCTTCTTCCCCGCTCTCGCGGCAGCAGCCATCATGGTGATGATGCTCCTCGAGCTTTGCGAATTCCTCATCGAAATAGGGGGCGAGGGCCTCGATCTCCACGGCGATCTGCTCTTGCGTGGCGAGGTTCTTCACCTGGACGAGGTTCTGGTCGAGATCGTCTTTGCCGGCAATGATGGCGAATTTCGCGTTAGCCCTCACCGCTTTCTTGAATAAGGAGCCTAGCTTCATGGAGGAAAAAGGCATCTCGACAGAGTAGCCTTCTCTCCTTAGGGATTGGGCCAAGGCGAAGCAGTCGTCTTTGCTCTCCTCCCCGATCGGCATCATGTAGAGGTCTAGGCCATGGGCGATATCGCCTAGCATGGCGTTGTCCTTCATGAGGGAATAGATGCGCTCGACCCCCAAGGCGAAGCCCACGCCGGAGTCGTTCTCCTTCGGGCCGTTGAAGTTGCCCATCATGCCGTCGTAGTGCCCTCCGCCTAAAAGCGCCCCGTAGTCCTTGCCTTCTTTCGAGATCGCGTGGACCTCGAAGACGACCTGACCGTAATAGTCGAGCCCTCGGACGAGGGAGTCGTCTATCTCATATTCGATCTCTTGGTCGTTGATGATGGAAAGGGTCTCATAGAAGCGCTTGCTCGCCTCATCGGAGAGATAATCCTTCATCTTCGGGGCGCCTTTGACAATCTCTTGGTCCTCCTTGACCTTGCAGTCGAGGATCCGCATGGGGTTAAGAAGCAGCCTCTGCTTGCAGTCTTCGCACATATCCTCGATCTTCGAGGCGAAGAAAGCGCGCAGCGCCTCCTTGTAGGCGGCTCTGCTACTTGCGTCGCCAAGCGTGTTGATTTTGACCTTAAGATGATCGAACCCAAGGTAAGAGAGGACGTCCATGGCAAGGCAGATGCACTCGGCGTCGAGCCTAGCGCTATCTTGCCCCACCGCTTCGACGCCCGCCTGGATGAACTGGCGGTATCTGCCTAGCTGAGGCCTTTCGTAGCGGAAGACCGGCCCGTTGTAATAGACCTTGAGGGGAAGGTCGCTGGTGGCGTAGAGCTTATGCTCGACGATCGAGCGGATGACCCCCGCCGTCCCCTCGGGGCGCAGCGTCAAAGAGCGGCTCCCTTTGTCTAAAAAAGTGTACATCTCCTTGCGCACGACGTCGCTGCTTTCGCCGGTGGAGCGGTCGAAAACCTCGGTGTACTCCAAAATCGGCGTCTCGATTCTGCGGTAGCCATAAAGCTCCGCGACGGCGCTGAAAACGTTCTGAATGTAAGAATAGGCGTCCGCCTCGTCCCCGTAGAGGTCGTGCGTGCCTTTGATGCCTTGATAAGCCATGAAGAAAAGCTCCTTTCGATTCGCGTCAAATTATAGAACTGGGGCGAGCTTTCTTCAACGAAAGGCCTAATGAATCACGCGGGAAACGGAGAAAACCCCTTTCACGCCAAGAAGCACCGCGAAAAGGTCGTCCAAGCATTTGGAATCGGTGACCGAAATCGTGACGTTGATGACGTCGTTCATCGTCTCGGTGACGAGGTGCGAGCGGAGGTCGCTCGTGAGAATGCCCTTTGAAGAGATCGCCTGAAGGATGTCAGCGACGAGATTCGCCCTGTCGTTAGCGAAGATCTCGAGATCGACCGGGTAATGGCCCACGCCGAGGTCCTCCTTCCACTTGAGGTCGAGCAGCCGCGCCTTCTCGTGGGCGACGTTTGGGCAATTGGCACGGTGCACCGTAATGCCTTTTCCTCTGGTGATGTAGCCTACGATCGCATCGCCAGGGATCGGCGTGCAGCATTGGCCCAAGGTGACCGCGAGCCCCGTGATGCCCCCAGGCACTTCGACTGGGCAGCTAGAGACGGGCTCTTTCTGGCCTGACGTCTTTCTTTTCCCGGGCTTTTGGATGAGCCTCTTCTTGATGTGGAGGAAATCGAGAACGGCGCCGGGGGTCGGGTTGCGCGTGGAGACGCTCACGTAAAGGTCGTCGAGCTCGTCGCAGTGGAACTCGTTGCTCAGCTTCCCGAAATTGTCCCCCAGGATTTTGAGCGTCTCTTCCTCTTCGAAGCCCCTCAGCTTGAAACCATCGAGCAAAGAAGCCTTCCCCTGTTTGGTCTTCTCCTCTTTTAACAGCGCCGCGTCTTTCTTTTGCAACGCCCTCCGGATATGGTTCCTCGCCGAGCTTGTCTTGGCAATCTCCAGCCAGGAATCGTTCGGCCCCGTCGATTTTTCCGAGGTCTTAATCTCACAGATGTCGCCGGTTTTGAGGACCGTGTTCAAAGGAACAAGGGCGCCGTTGACGATCGCCCCCACCGCCGCGTCGCCGACCTTCGTGTGGATTTTGTAGGCGAAGTCGAGGGTGGTCGCGCCGGTTGGAAGATCGACGACCTTCCCTAAGGGGGTGAACACGTAGACATTGGCACCGAAGATATCGTTGGTGAGGCTAGCCATGTACTCCTTCGCCGTGCCGCTTTCGCTGCCGGAGAGGGTCACGAAATCACGGAACCAATGGAGCTGGTCTTCGATTTCCTTTTGCTCTTCCCTCGGATTGTAATGGGCGCCCTCTTTGTATTTCCAGTGGGCCGCGACGCCGGTCTCAGCGACCTGGTCCATCTCCTCGGTGCGGATCTGCACCTCGTAAACGTTGCCATCCCCCGCCACGATCGAGGTGTGGAGGGACTGGTAGAGGTTCGGCTTCGGCATGGCGATGTAATCCTTGAAGCGCCCGGGGATGGGCGTATAGGTCGTATGAATCATCCCGAGGATCTCATAGCAGTTGACAACGGTCTTCGTGATTACTCGAATCGCAAGGATATCGTAAATCTCGTCGAAGGAATGCCCTTTCTTATACATCTTCTTATATATGGAATAAATCGACTTGACCCTGCTTTCCATCCGAAAGGGGATCTTGTGCTCGTAGAGCTGATCGGCGATGCGCTTTTTTAGCTGCTCCAGCGCCCCTTTGCGGTTCTCGAAGCGGTCGTCGACGAGTTTCTTGATCTTCCGGTAGATCTCCGGCTCAAGGTATTTCAGGGAGAGATCTTCAAGCTCGCTTTGCATCGTGTAGATGCCAAGGCGATGGGCAATCGGAGTGAAGACGTCCAGGGTCTCCTGCGCGAGGGCTTTCTGACGCTCGGGCGAAAGCGAGTCCAAAGTCCTCATGTTATGGAGCCTGTCCGCGAGCTTCACGATGATGACGCGCACGTCGTGGGCCATGCCAAGGAAGATTTTCCGGTGGTCCTCCGCCTCGAAATCCTCCTTGCTCATGTGGGAGAGCTTCATGCGCTGGATCTTCGTCAGCGAATCGACGATGAGCCTCACGTCGGGCCCGAACCTAGTCTCGATTTCCTCGATGGTGACGTCGGTGTCCTCCACCACGTCATGGAGGAGGGCCGAGGCCAAAGTCGCGGGCCCAGACTGCAACTGGGCGCAGATATAGGCCACTTCCAAAGGATGGTGGATATAAGGCTCGCCGGATTTCCGGTATTGGTTGCCATGCTTCTCTTTGGCGAGAAGATAGGCCTCGTAGATGAGCTTCTGGTCGGAAGGGTTCCTGATATAGGTCGCAAAAAGGGCCTTGAGGTCCTCGTAGGTGTGCATGGGGTAGCCTCCGTTTGGAGGCAAAGGATGGGGATTGACGTTTTCCATGGGGCTAGTATATTCCACCTTTCTTCATTTGCTAGGGGTCGAGACGACTCTTAATTGCAGGGAGGTTTTCCCCCGGAACTCGTTGACCTCGAAATGGACGTAGAAAGAAGCTTTGTCCTTCAAGAGGAAATCCTTCTTGCCATGGCTGAAATCAACGAGGCGCACCTCGTATCCTAGAGGCATCAGGAGGTATTTTCCCTCCTTCCCGTATTGGAAGCTGTCCGTTTCTAGGTTGCTCAGCATGAAAAGCGGCTCCTCATGCTCCTCGCCGAAAGGCCCAAAGAGGCGGATGAGGCGGTAGCTATCCATCGTCGCTTCGCTTAGCAAAAGGGGGATCGCCTCGGGCTCCTCCTTCCTGAAAGGATGCTCCCTGCAGTAAGCGAGGAAGACTTTCGAGAAAGAAGGGTAATCCTGCTTCAAGATGCTGATCCCTCCCGCATGGCTATGCCCCCCGCTAGTGAGGCAATAAGGGGCGATGGTTTGGATGCAGTCGAGCACGTCGAACCCTTCCTCGCTCCGGAGAGAGCCCACCAAGACGTTGGGGTCGCCGAAAGAGGGTGAGAAAATCGCCACAGGCACCTTGTATTGCTTCATGAGCTTGTTCGCAAGCAGGCCGTTGAGCCCTTCTTTCAGAGGGAGGTTCGCGACGATCCCCGGGGCCCCAGGCTGATATCTCACAAGCTCCGAGGCTTCTTTGGTCAGGGCTTTCCTCTCCTCGTTGACCTTTATCATCCAATTCGCGAGGGAGGCTCTTTTTACAGGGTCGCGGTAGCTGAAATAGGCCACCGCCTGCCTAGCTTTATGTCCCTCTTCCATTCTCCCTAGGGCGTTGATCGAGGGGATGACGAGCATCGAAAGAACCTTCTCGTCGATGTGCTTCTTGCCGCAGAGCAAAGCGATCTCGGGATAGTTCTCTTTCCTTAGATCCCGAAGCAAAAGCGCCACCAGGGTGCGGTTAATACCCTTCAAGGGCATCATGTCGCTTAAGGTCGTGATGCCCGCGAGGCTTCTTCGATAGCGATCTTCTCTGCCCGTAAGCACCAAAGAGAAAAGATAGCATAGAAAGCCCGCGGAGATGTTGAACCCCCCGGTTTGGCCGATGCCAAGGGGGAAGGGGTGAACCAAAGACAAGGCTTTCGGGAGCTTCTCCTTCAACTCATGGTGATCGAAGATGAGCACATCGACCCCTTGCTTCATTAGATAGTCAACCTCCTCAAGGCAAGAGACCCCGTTATCGATGAGGATCACGAGGCGATATCCGCTTGAGGCGATTCTTTTCGCGTTGTCTAGCGTCAGGCCGTAGCCGTCGCGATAGCGGCTGGGGATGAAATAGGAGGCATCCATCCCGCGCTCAAGGAGGGCGTTATGGAAAAGGGAGGTCCCGAGGATCCCATCCGTGTCGTAATCCCCGTAGAGGAGGACCTTCTCTTTCTTCTCCAAGGCCTCCTCGATGCGCGATTTGGCGCGGAGGACCGCCTCGTTTTTAGAGATATCCGGAAAAGAAAGAGAGGAGGGCTCGCGGGTAAGCTCCGCGAACCTCTCCTCGTCCCAGGAATAATAATGTTTCAGTTTTTCCTTCAGGCTTTCCATCAGTCGTTGATCCCGATGAAGATGGCCTCTTCCGGCTCGTTGCTCTTCTTTTTGAGGGCGTTCCCCTTCTTGGTTTTCCTCTTCGCCGGCTTGATCTTGATCTTCGAGAAGATCTTGGCGAAGAAGATGGAGATGGGCGAGAGCAAGCCGAGGTTATAGGCCCCAAGGAAGAGGATCCCCATGATGAGCCCGAGATAGATCATCATGAAGCTTCTTGGGCCGAAGCCGAAGAAGGCGATGCCCCCGTAAGAGGCGATCATGAGAAGCATGAAGAAGCTCGAGGCGGAGCGGGAGACCGCCTTGTTCAGGCAGTCGCTACGGAAGGCGAGGTTGTTCTTCTCCTTCTCTCTGCTGTCCTTGTAGATTTCCTTCTCCTTGTTTAGAACGAAGAGAGCAAGAAGCATCGTGAAGAGGCAGGCGGAGAGGACGCTTAGGCTCACTAGAGGCGTCACCGCAATGCGCGTGAAGACGAAGAAGGCCATGACGCTATAGGAGACTACCGCTCCCCCAAGCGTCGAGGCGATGGCGCGGGATGGACGGAAGCGCAAGGCGAAGTAGACGAGGGTGACCGATAGCGCGACCCCGACGGCCAGGGCGATCTTGTCGACGTAAGGCTGGCCGAGCTCTGGCGAGACGGTCGCGAAGCTCACAAGGAGGTTGTCGCTAGAAGTGCCCGGGGCGAAGACGTCGGTGAGGTAGTCGAAGAGGCCGACGTTGAGGGTCGTATCCTCATCGAGAGTCTCCCAGGAGGCACCGCGCAGCACTTTGATCTCATGCTTGGAATCGGGCTCGTTCTCGACGTATTTGCTGAGCTTGATCGAATAGTAATACCAATAGGTGGAGATGGACGTGTCCTTGTCGTAGACCGTATGGGGGGTGCTCGAGAGGGAGATGTCGGAGGCGCTAGTCAAGTCAGCGAGCTTCGTCCCATCGATCTCCACGCAGTGGAGAAGGTCGTTGTTGTCGCCGTCTTTCTCGTAGATATCCTCGATGCTTGCGAGGCTAGAGACGCTGATCTGCTCGTTGCTCGTGGATTTCACGTCGATGCGCAGGACGGTCGATTTTTCCGTGTAAGCCGAAGTGTTGTAGATGTTCCCGCTGTTTTGGACCCCGAAGACGATCATCGTCGCGATGCCCGCGGTGATGAGGGTTCCAAAGATGCCCATGAGCCACTTCTTGCCTTTGGTGAAGTCTTTCTTCTCATAAGGCCCGAAATAGCTTTGCTTCTCCTCTTTCAAGAGGTCGGGGATCTTCGTATCGTCGAGGTTCAGCTGCTTGACGTATTTGCCTTGCATCGAGGAGTCGTTGGCGAGAAGCCAGGCGCCGATGCGGGTGAGGATGAGATTCGCGATGAGGGCAAAGACCGAGCCAAGGACCAGCATCGTCCCGAACTTCGAGGCGAGCTCGCCGCCGAAGATATAGACGAAGACGCCGAGGATGGCACCGACGATCGAGGCGTCGACGGTCGGCCAGATGCTCTTTTTGCCGGCTTCTTGGCTGGCTTTCTTGAGGGTGCGGCCTTTGTAGATCTCGTCTTTGAAGGTCGCCCCGTAATAAATGGCTCCGAAGGCGGCGATGACCATCACCGCGAGCAGCCCGAGGCAAGCGGCGACGTTAAACTGGGCGCCGAAGCTCACGAAGGTGAGGAAGGCGGCATAGCAAGTCCCGAGGATCGAGGTGATCTGGACAAGGGAGAAGATGCGGTTGAAGAGGGCCAAAACGACGCACATGAGCGCAATGGTGACCAAAGTCGCGATCATCGTGCCGCCAAGAGCGGGATAAACCGACCACGCCCCGTAATAATTGAGACTCTCGACGCTCGCCTTAGTGGCTTCGCTGTAAGTGAAGGTGAGCGCGAAGCGCGTTTCCGAGGTACCGGATTTGATGCTTAGCGCCTCGGCGTTGAACATGTTCTTGAGGTAGACCGCCGCGTCATAGGCCTCTTGGGCGTAGGAAGGGTCGTAGCTCCCTTCGCTTGTGATCGCGTTGCTTGCCGGGATGAGGCGAAGGTAAGGGGTCTCCTTGTCTTCGTCGCTGTCGTAATAATAGACCGCGTTGTCGTTGGAGACGCTCTCGACCGCGAGGATCTTCTTGCTGAGGTTGATGTTGCTCCCTCCCCCGCTCGTGCTGTCTTTGTAGAGGTCGCCGTCGACCCTATTGGCCCAGAGGACCAGTTTGCAGGCGTCGGCTTCGCCAGAAGAGGAATCGCTTGAATCGCTGGAGCTAGAGGAATTGGCGTCGCTAGCGGCTTTGAGCAAGTCGGTGAAGTCGCTTTGGTACTTCTCGGGGATCTTCACGAGGACGAAGGGGAAGTTGTAGCCGTTCAGCTCCATCGATTCGATGAAGGCGCCCTCGGTGTCGTCGAGCATTTCAGCCCAGGAGTCCTTCCCGGATTCCTCGCTGACGGTCTCGTCGGTGACGTCTAGCTCATAGTCGCCGCCGGAGAAAGAAAGATAGTTCTCGAGATAGGTGTACTGGGTGTCGCTGTCGGTTTTGGTGCGGACGCTCACCGCGATCGTGTCATACCCCTGCACCTCGACTTCGTATTCGGAGAGGTTCCAGATGTCGAGCCTGCTGCGGACGGTGTCGGCGAGGGTCTCGATGGCGAGCTGGTTGTCGTTATTGGGATCGGTCATCTGGTTCTCGTCGAGGAAAGACCCCGTCAGATCGCCATAGTTGCCGTTGGTGGAGTCCTCGTCGTATTCGCTTGCCTTGAAATAGAGGGTTTTGCCCTCGCTGTAAGAGAGGTCGCTGTTCATTTTGGCGATGAAGGGGGCGGTGGTCGTCGCGATGCCGAGCAAGATGGCGCTGCACATGACGATGTATCCAATATAACGTCTCATATCGAAGAACTCCTTTGCGAAAACAACCTGGTCGCAGGTCGCGGCTTCTACTTTATACTTCCTCTTCCCCTTAGGCAAGAAAAAAGGCCCCCTTAGGGGGCCGTTTTTGCAATTTCGTCAGAATAGCGATAGCTGATGGTCTTTTTTGAGGTGGGAATAGGCTTTTTCGGTGGCCACCCTCCCTCTTGGCGTGCGGTTGATCATCCCCACCATCACGAGGTAAGGCTCGTAGACGTCCTCGAGATTGCTCACCTCTTCCCCAATCGAGGAGGCGATGGACTCTAAGCCCACCGGGCCGCCGTGGAAGCGCTCGATAATGGCGCTAAGGTAGCGGATGTCCACGTCGTCCAGCCCAAGCTCGTCGATCTTCAGCGCCTCAAGGCTTTCCTTGCAGCGAGGGAGCGATATTTCCTTCTCCTCGTGGAAGGAGGCGAAGTCCCGGATCCTCTTGAAAAGGCGATTGGCGATGCGCGGGGTCCCCCGGCTGCGCTTGGCGATGAGGGTCGCGGCCTCGTCGCTAAGCGGGGTCGCGTAGACCCTGGCGGTGCGCTTGACGATTTCCTTGATCTCCTCCTCGCTATAGAAATCGAGTTTCATGGAGATCCCAAACCTCGCCCGCAAAGGGGAGGAAAGGTCGCCGCTGCGCGTCGTGGCCCCCACCAAAGTGAAGGGAGGGAGAGGCATATTGAGCACGTGGGAGCTGCCGTTCTGGTTGATGAGGACGGACAAAGTGAAGTCTTCCATCGCCCCGTAAAGCACCTCTTCCACCACTCTGGGCAAGCGATGGATCTCATCGATGAAGAGGATGTCGCCCGGCTCGATCTCGGAGAGAATCGCCGCGAGGTCCCCCGCCTTCTCGACGGATGGGCCGTTGATGAGGCGGATCTTCCCGCCCATTTCGTTGGCGATGACATAGGCCAAAGTCGTCTTCCCTAGGCCCGGAGGGCCATAGAGCAAGACGTGGTCCAAAGGCTCGTTTCGCTTCTTCGCGGCGCCTAAAAAAACCTCGAGATTGGCTTTGCTTTGGCTTTGCCCCACATACTCTTTGAGGGTCTGGGGGCGGAGCGAAAGCTCGCTTTTCTCGTCTTCGCTCTCCTTTTTCGCGCTTAATAGCCTCGACATCTCACTCGCTTCCTTTCCTTAGCTGCTTCAGGGCGAGGCGCAAGATCTCGGAATTCGATAGATTGGGCTCGGAGATCGAGGAAAGCGCCTCGTCGATCTGGGCTTTCTTGAAGCCGAGCGCTTTAAGGGCGGAGGCGACTTCTTCATATGCCTCCGGGTGGCCTTTGCCGTCGGTCTTCACGAGCTTCCCCTTGAGGTCGAGGATGATCTGGGCCGCGGCTTTGGGGCCGATGCCCGGCAGTTTCTTCAAAAAGGCGGTGTTGTTGGCCTCGATCGCCGCGAAAAGTTCATCGGGACGCGTGGCCCCTAGGGCCGAGAGGGCGGTCTTGGGGCCGATGCCTTTGACTTCGATGAGGGAGCAAAAGGCCTCTTTCTCCATCTTGTCCAGGAAGCCGACGAGGTAATGGTCGTCCTGGGTGAGGACCTCGTAGGTATAGATTTTCGTCTCCCCGCCCAAGGAAAAATCCTCGCTTCTAGCGACGTAGACCTCGTAGGCGATCGAGCCGAGGTCAAGGGCGATTCTGTCTTTGGATACGTCGCTGACGACGCCTTTCAGGGAATAGATCATGATTCAGGATAAAGTGAGGCAAAGAAGGAAGGCGAGTGCGAGGGCGATGCTCGATAGCAGGCAAGAGAGAACCCCGATCCAAAACCCTTTCTTCTCCATGGGAGGAATTATAGCAAAGTTCTGGCGCGGAGATAGAAAGCCTTACTTTGAATAGGTGAATTCGAAGTCGGCGAGCCTCACCGTGTCCCCGTCTTGGGCCCCTTTCCTTTCGAGCTCTTTCTCTACGCCGAGCCTCCCCAAGTAGGAGATGAGCCTTGCCACGCCTTGGTCATCGCTCAGGTTCATCAGGGCGTATTGTTCCAATACCTCGTGTCCGGTGATGAGGAAGAGATGGTCCGAAGGATGGGAGATCACAAAAGGCGCCTCTTTCCGGTCTTTGGAGGCGTCGTAGACGCGGTAAGAAGGGGTGTCGACCCCTTCTTCTTTCCGGAAGAGAGAGAACTCCGGGGTCTTCTGGATGAGCTTGTAGACTTTCTTGATGAGCGAGTCGACGCCTTCGCTGGTGAGCGCGGTGATGCCAAAAGAGGCGAAGCCGAGCTTCTTATCGAATTCTTCCTTCCTTTCTTTTGCACCCTCGCTGTCCATTTTGGTGGAGACGACGATTTGGGGCCTCTTCTCGAGATCCGCCCCGTAGTCCTTAAGCTCCTCGTTGATGATGTTGTAGGATTGGTAAGGGTCGCTTTCCCCGTCCATCGACACCATGTGCACGAGCACGCGGCAGCGCTCGATGTGGCGGAGGAAAGTGATGCCTAGCCCCTTCCCTTCGTGGGCCCCTTCGATGAGGCCAGGCATGTCCGCTAAAACGAATTGGTTGTAAGAGTTCGGGAGGGTCACCACGCCAAGATTCGGCTCCAAGGTGGTGAAGGGATAGTCCGCGGTGGGGACGTTTGCTTTGGAGACGATGTTCAAAAAGGTGCTTTTGCCCACGCTAGGGAAGCCGATGAGCCCGGCGTCCGCCACGAGCCTTAGCTCCAAAACGATGCGCTTTTTCTCGCCCGGGTGCCCGTTTTCGGCAATCCTAGGGATGCGAAGGCGACTGGACTTGAAGCAGGCGTTGCCTTTGCCTCCCCTGCCTCCTCTAGCAACGCAGACGACCTCGTTCTCGTTCGAGAGATCGGCGAGCAAAGCCCCGCTTTTCTCCTCATAGACCAAGGTGCCCAAGGGGACTTCGAAGACCTTGTCTTCCCCGTTTCTGCCATTGCGCAGCTTCTTGTCCCCCTTGCCTCCGTTCGGCGCTTCAAGCACCCTCGAATGGCGGTAGGCCATCAAAGTGTTCACGTTCCTTTTGGCAATCAGGAAAACCGAGCCGCCTTTCCCTCCGTTGCCTCCGTCTGGGCCGCCTTTTGGCATGTTCTTCTCCTGAAGGAAGGAGATGCAGCCATCCCCCCCGTTCCCGGAGCGGGCCTCGATGATCACGCGGTCAGTCAGCATGCTCTTCTCCTTCTTTCAACAGATAATGGGCTTTGTTCCTTTTGATGGCCTTTAGGTCTAGGTAGAAGCGCTTGCTGGACCCCACCACCCCTTGGAGGGTGCTCTCGGGGTCATCCTCCCACCTTGCCGGGTATTCTTTGATCCTCTTCTTGTTGAGGTGCAGGAAATAAAGGTACTCGACGTCGAAGGCGCTCCCCAGGGTGAGCTGCTTCTCGGCCATTTCCCTTGCCAAGGGAAGGGCGAACATCTTAAATCCGCACTGGGTGTCGCTTACTTCCTTCATCCCGAATTTCATCCGGATGATGGCCCTCGCGCCGAAGTGAGTCAGCCTTCTCTTGAATGGCTGCTTCTTGGTGTAGGTCGCCCCTTTGCAGTCCCTGGAGGCGATATAGGCGTCGTATTTGCCTAGATCCTTCTTCATCAAATCGAAGACGGAGAGGTCAGTGGAAAGGTCCGCGTCGAAGAAAAGCGCGTAATCGCCGGAGGAATTCAAAATCCCCTTCCGGACGGCCCATCCTTTGCCCTTCTTGTCTTCGTAACGGTCTAAGCTCACCTGGGCGGGCAGCTCCTTCAGCCCCTCGGCGAGGATCTTCAGCTCCTCTTGCGAGGAATGGTCGGCCTCGATGAGCACGCTGTAGGTGATTCCGCTCTTATCGAAATAAGGGAGGATCTTCTCCTTCAGGTTCTTGAGGAGTTTCTCGGATTGGTTGTATGTTGGAATGATTATGGTGATTTTCATGCGATTCGATTATAGATTGAGCCTAGTTTTAGGCAACGCCTCCGCCTCCTTATTATCAAAAAAAGGGGTCAGAAAAGCGCAAGCGGTATTTTATCCCCCTTTCGGATTTAGGCAAAGAGAAAAAGGAGGCTCCGGAAGGGCC
>CAVKPZ010000022.1:0-1381 GCA_963658395.1 Lachnospiraceae bacterium
TTGTAAAAGTTTCATATGATATTAATGACGATAATATTGATTTAAGAGATCCTTATGACAAGCCAGTGTTAAGGGCGGCAAGGGATTCGAAATGCGATGTTCTAATTTCAGGTGACAAAGACTTCTTAGAATCTAATATCAAAAATCCTAAATGCATTACCGCAAAGGATTTTTTAGAAAATTATTGATATGTTTTAATGTTTACTGATAACAGCAAAACAATGTGTCTCAATGCTTTAATGGTGTCTACTTTCATGGCATCAGTTCGAAGTTGCCGGTCCTTTACTTTTAGTTCTCACGTTTTCGTGGGGTAAGCGATTTTGGTCGCGATAAAAGATAAATAATTGATGTCTATACAAAAGTGTTGGTGTTTCGAAGCCCTCTTTCCCGGCGTCGGGTATATCATCAAAACGCTAGATAAACGGCAGGGTAGCCGCTGGGGCGGTTTATCTAGCGGCACTCCTTCCCCGGCGGCTACCCTTGCTCCAGGAAGGAGCTTTTTGTGTGCGACGAAACCAGATGCCCGCGGTGCGGGTCAAGCGACGTCGTCCTCTGCAGGAAGACGAAGAAGAAGCGGCTGAGGACGTAATACCTCGACCTGTATTGTGCTTGGGACTCGTTCAAGGCCTCGATAACCGCCGAGAAAATGGAAGCAAAAATTGATGAGCTTCTCCAAATCTGCGAAGAAACGTCTGCTGAGTTTTATCGAAAAGACCGGCGGCATCGGAATTAATTCACCAACACTTTTGTATAGACATCCACTTTCATAAAAGAGAAGTTTGAGCACACCTCCGTCCTTAAGATCGACGACAAGATTTTGAGGCAGGAATTTAACAATTACCTTGTGGACAAATTCGGCCCCATTCATAAATGAATTGGTTTTTGCGGGCTTTTTTTACTTTTGAAATCGCGCAAAGAATATGTTTTCCCCCGATGCGCTTTTTCTTGAGTATAATTACCGCGCAAAGGAGGTTTCTTAATTAGAAACAAAAGCAACAATTAATTATGTACAGTGATGAGAACAAAGCCTCGTCCCTTGCGAAACTGCTAATCGGCTTCGACACGGTGATGCTGGATACTTGCTCTCTAATGGAAGATAGTTTCCCCGAATGGTTAGATGTCTTGAAAGAAGCAAAAGATTATCTTGACCAAGGATTCACCCTCGTGGTGCCTAAAGCGTGCTACACGGAATTGCTCAAACACTCAATTTCGCGTGACATAGAGAAAAAAATCACCTCAAGGCGCGCTCTGAAAATTCTCAAGAAGGCCAAGCACGATAGACTTGTGAGCGTTGGCAAAAGAAGTTTTAATGAGAATTTTGCGGATAATGCAATTTATTCGCAGGCAAGTCAGGATCGGATCAACCAGAGAATCCTGGTTA
>CAVKPZ010000022.1:1391-21221 GCA_963658395.1 Lachnospiraceae bacterium
GGTTATTACCCAAGACAAAAAACTCGCCACGGATTTAAAGAATCTTAATAAGCTCACTTCCCAAAGAGGCAAACCCATCTCGGTTTACAAAGTCGTCCCTGGTGGAAAATTAGAGTACAACCAAGGCGAGACTTTCCAGAAGAACAACAACTGGAAAGACAACAAGCAATTTGATCGCAAGGCATTTAAAGGCAAAGACGAGGGAAAGAAAAACGTTAGAGATTATGCCCCGCTTTCGCTTGAAGAGAAAGCTCTTCAAGGAGATAAGCGCTTGAGCGCCAATCTCAAGAACCCCAACTATTCGGTTCGGGAGAAGATCTCCGATATCGAAAAGCAGCTTCAGGTTCTTTCGGGAATTCCTGAAGACAAAATTAAGCCGCTCCATTTGCTGCAAGGCCCCAATAAGCTCAAAGAGAGCCTATTAATGCTGAAAGGCAAGAAAGAACAGATGCCAGAAGGTTTAAATCCTGCTCCGAAAAAAGAGTCTATTCCGTCTCCGACGGTGGCAAAAAAAGAAGCAGAGCCCGAAGCAAAGGCCGTGCCGACGATTTTAGTGAAAATTCCGGCGAAGAAATTATGGTATGGCGAAGGGAACAGCCTTGGCTTTGCCCTCAATATGGTGGCGGAGCATTACAATTTGATGTTCCGCGATCCCTCTATTCCTTATTTTGCCGCGGTGCATGGGGCCATCGATTTGACTTCCAACGATTTCAACCAAATCGTGGACAAACTGAATCAAGGCTTCGCAGGTTCGCCTAAGGTGGAGTTCAATTATTCTTCCTTCCGCGTCATTGGCGAAAAGGGGCAAAAAGGATACAAAGTCTACATCGATTTGAATCCCATGACGTCCGTTCAGCCCGAGACGGAGGAAAAAGCGAAAACGGCTGCTCCTCTAAACGCGGCGCCCTTGCAAAAAGCAGAGGAAAAGAAAACCTCAAAAACTCCAAAAAAAGCTGCGAAAGCAGAAGAAAAACCCGCAAAAACGCAGGAAAACGCCACTCCTAGCGTAAAAGCGGTTCCTAACAATTCCGCGGCGGTGCCAGGCGGCGTTAACCTCGTTGTCGGCGTCCCAACGGACGAAAGAAAACGCGGTTACATTGAGCGCCACGCTCAACGCGATGCCGCTAAGTCTGAACCCGAAAAGAAGGCTGCGCCAAAGCCAAAGCGGCCGGCCGCTTCAACCGCTAAAAAGAAGACGGAGAGTCCTGCTCCCAAAAAAGCAGAGACCCCCAAAACAAAGAAGACGAAGAAGGATGCCGCTCCAAAAGCGGCGCCTAACGCAAAAGAAAAGATCACTTCGCCTGCGAAGGAAGCTAAGCCAAAAATGAGCGAAAAGAAGCCTGTTTCCAAACCACTTGAGGCAAAGAAGCCTGCTTCTTCTTCCAAAAAGGCTGTGGCTAAAAAGAACCCCGCGAGTTCGAGCTTGGATGATGCCTTAAAGTCTGAAAAGGTTCTGAAGGCTAATATCCACAACCCCAATTACCCCACTGCGAGTAAGAAAAAGGATTTAGAAGCCCAAATCGCCGTAGTCAAAAAGCTCACCAAAGCTGATCAGGCGAAACTAACGCTTAGCTTAGATGCTTTGAAAGGCATGGCCTCTCTTCTCTGAAAAAATGGAGTTGCGATGAACAACTCCATTTTTTGGTGTCTAGAATAGAGGCATGGCAAAAAGCGAGAAGACGAATGTTATGCGCTTGCTCGACGCTTCTGGCGTTCCTTATCTAGAAAAAGAATACGATCCAGAGGTCGTCGACGGGAAAAGTGTTGCGAACGTTTTAGGCCAGGATTCTGATTGCGTTTTCAAAACGCTCGTGACTCAGAACCAGAAGAAAGAACACTTTGTATTCTGCGTTCCCGTGAACTGCGAGCTTGATCTCAAGAAAGCGGCGAAAGCCGCTCAATCAAAGTCGATTGAGATGATTCCGCAAAAGGAACTGCTTCCTTTGACGGGGTACGTCCATGGTGGGTGCTCTCCGATGGGACTGAAGAAGGTTCTCCCCGTTTTTGTTGACGAGACCGCCCAACTCTTTGATACGATTTTCGTTTCAGGCGGACGAAGGGGATTTCAAGTCGGCCTATCCCCCTCCGACCTTGCCAAAATGACGAAATGTGAGTTTTTTGATGTAGCAAAACGGGATTAATGACGAATTCCCCTTAATTAATAGGGTGGAGGTAGTTATGAATCCGTTAGATTTGTTTAACTTAGAACGCGAAAAGTTCGCCAATTTCGTCTTTAACTTCGTAACCAAGGACACCTTGATATATTTTCGTGGCAAGAAGGAGCATCCGATTGATAAAGGCTGTATCAAGTTGCTTGGTCTTTACTCTTATGTATTCTTCGACGCCTCACATGGGGTCAAACCAACGATTCCGGAGATTGGTCTTTTTTTGGAACAGAGTGGCGACATCGCTTCCCTTTACCAAGACGCTTGTTATTGGTTTGATCGGTGGAGAAAGAACGATGATGATAGAGCTCGTTGCGATTCTTTCTGCGAAGAGCTGAATTCCATCGTGCTTAAGAAGGCTAGGGAAGTTAGCAAAGACGACTGGCTTTTGCTCCCGGATTTTCGTGCTAGAAGAGAAGAGGTTCGAAAAAAAGTCCTCTTTGAGGAGAGCCAATTTCTTGAAGAGAAAGACGAATTTTCTTTGCCCTGCTTCGCCTGTTAAAGGCAAACATATTTAAAAATAAGGCACGGTTACGAAGAAAAATACGGAATAACAAAAAAATAAAAAAAATTAGCACTCAACCCTTGACAGTGCCAAAAACGTGGCTATTCTATTGTTAGCACTTGAAAGCAAAGAGTGCTAAAAACAAAACCATTTAGGAGGTTTGAACTTATGCAAAACAATGTGTCTCGTTACAACGGCGGATTCCTCGATCCCTTCTTCGATGCTCTATTCGGAGATGAAAACGAAAGCGAGGATTACGGTGTCCTCAATATGAAGAGCGACATCACCGACGAGGGTGACAACTATGTCATCTCGGTTGAAATGCCCGGCATGGACAAGAAGAACATCAACCTTTCCTTGAAAGACGGTTACCTCACCGTTAAAGCCAAGGTCAACCGCACTGAGGACATCAAGAACAAGAAGGGTTCTTTCATCCATAGGGAACGCTTCTCTGGTCTCGCGACTCGTTCCTATTCTGTGGGCGATGTCGAAGAGAAAGACATCAAGGCTTCTTATAAAGACGGCGTTTTGGAAATCACCTTCCCGAAAGCCGCGGTTAAGAAAGTCAACGCTGGCAGCGTGATTGCGATTGACTAAGGTTCCTTTCCCCTTAGCGATCGTCACGAGGAGAGTTTTATGGGAACTCTCCTTTTTTTGTGCTTTTTAGAAGAGGATAATTGGCCCATGAACAATGTAATTTCAGCCCATTTCGTCGCCTGCACCAGGGAAGAGGTCGATACTAAACACCCTACCCCCAAGCAAATCGTTCTTCCTCGTCGTGGCACGCCTAGATCTGCCGGCTATGATTTCTATTCCCCCTATGAGGTTGTAATCCCCCCGCATCAAAGCGTTTTTTTCCCCGCCTGGGTCAAATGCATTGATATGCCTCAAGACGTGGTTTTGAAAATCTTCGTGCGTTCCTCTTTGGGAATCAAAAAAGGATTATGCCTTAGCAATGGTACCGGGATTATTGACAGCGATTACGTGTGGGGCATTGGTGTATCGCTTTATAATCGAAGCGATAAAGAAGTGAAAATTGAGGAGGGCGAGCGGTTTGCCCAAGGTATTTTTGAACACTATCTCATCACTTGTGACGACGAGCCTATCGAAAGTGAAAGAACAGGCGGTTTTGGCTCTACAGGGAAGAAATAAGCGGCATATATAATTCTGACACCATCAAACAAAACTAATATTTTTTGTACATCGTTCAGTTTGCTTGAGCATTTCTCTTTTCTTTTCCTCCTCTTGCTCTAAAATAAGCACCGCACGCGCGGAGAATTGCTTCCTCCGAAATTGCGTTCTGGAGGTTTTGGTATTATGGAAGAATGTTTTTCGTTTGCTTCCGTTCGCGTTATCAAGAAAAACGGAAAAGAGGAGCCTTTTGACCCTGCTAAAATCGAAAAAGCGGTTCAGTCCTCCAAAGCTCGTTTGGACTCGAAATTTAACTCAGAAGAGATCCAAACCATTGTAAGCAAGGTGAAAGCCCAGCTTCAAAGCGCCGGGGAAGCGAAAGTTCCCGTTGCAACGGTTCATATTTATGTTGAAAACGCCTTGGATGAAGTCGATCCATCCACCGCGAATCAATATCGCAGCTGGCGCAATTACAAGGCGGATATGCAGGCGATCTCTGCCGATGCATTAGCCACGGCCTCTTCGCTTTCTTACCATGCTGACCACAGCAACGCCAATAGTGATTCTGAGCTCATCTCCACAAAGCGCTCCTTGAAATATAAAGCCTTCTCCAAAGGCGTTTATAAACGCTTTTTCCTCACTCCCGCTGAAAGACAAGTGGTCGAAGATGGCTATTTCTATGTCCATGACATCTCCGATCGTCTAGACACGATGAACTGCTGCCTGTGCGATATGGGCTCTATCCTAAAAGGCGGTTTCGACATGGAAAACATGCATTACACTGAGCCGACTTCCATTGGGGCCGCCATCAACGTCATGTGCGACGTCATGCAGATGGCCGGATCGCAGCAATATGGGGGCTTCACTGTTCCGGAAGTCGATACTATCTTGGAGCCATACGCTGAAAAATCCTTTAAGAAATATCTAGCGGAATACGCTGCCTTAATGGAAGAGATCGATCACCCGGTTGATTCCGAAAAAGCCGCAAAATACGCTTATTCAAGGCTTGATAGGGAACTTGAGCAAGGCTTCCAAGCCCTTGAATATAACCTGAACACCGTGGCTTCTAGCCGTGGCGATTTCATTTTCACGACTTTCACTTTTGGTTTAGACCCTCGCCCTTTGGCAAAACGAATCTCCGAAACGATCCTTCGTGTTAGAGGCAATGGCGAAGGCTCGAAAGAACACCGCATCCCCGCCGTTTTCCCCAAACTCGTTTTTCTTTACGATGAAGAAAAACATGGTGTAGGCGGAATCTTAGAAGACCTTTATAAAAAAGCGGTCATCTGCTCCTCGAAAGCTCAATACCCCGATTATCTCTCTCTTACGGGCGAGGGTTATGTGGCTTCCGTCTATAAGAAATACAAGAATGGCGTGATGCGCTGGTATCTTGGAGAAGACGGCAAAGTTGCCGAGGATCCGCAATGGCATGATAACGTCATTTCGCCAATGGGCTGTCGCGCTTATCTTTCCCTTTATTATCGTAAAGGCGGGTTTCACCCCTCCGATGAGAGTGACCTCCCTGTTTTCACCGGGCGTTGGAACGGCGGAGCGATTTCGCTCAACCTTCCGATGATTCTTCGCAAGAGCCAGCTTGAGAAGCTTCCTTTCTACGAGCTTCTTGACCATTACCTCGAGATGATTCGCGACATACATAAGCGCACTTACGAGTATTTGGCCAAAATCAAAGCCAGCTGCAATCCTTTGATGTTCACTCAGGGCGGCTTCTATAACGGCCGTTTGCAGCCTGATGAAGAAATCAGACCCCTTCTTGATTATGTAACGTTCTCTTTTGGATTCACCGCCCTCAACGAAACCCAAATGCTCTACAACGGAAAATATCTGGACGAAGACAATGATTTCGCCTATGAGGTTTTGCGGCATATCAACAAATTCTCCGAATCCCATAAAGAAGAAGACCACATCCTGTGGGCGATTTACGGCACGCCGGCGGAGTCTCTTTGCTACACCCAGCGCGATCAATTCGTTCGGAAGTACGGCATCACGAACCACGTTGGCGAGCATCAATATTTTTCTAACTCCTTCCATAATCCGGTTTGGGTGGATATTGACCATTTTGAGAAAATGGACCGGGAGTCTAGCTTTTTTCACATTGCCAATGGCGGTCATATTTGCTACACCCGCATTCCTACGGGCAAGAACCTTGAGGCGATTGATGAAGAAATCAAATACGCGATGAAACTCGGTCTTTATTTCGGCGTCAACATCGCAAAGAGCTACTGCAACTCCTGCGGAGAGCAGTGGGATGATGACAAATTGGACGAATGCCCCCATTGTCATTCGCAGAACATCACTTCCATTTCGCGCGTCTGCGGCTATCTCGGCTTCACCCGACAGCCTTCTAACAACCCGAGACAAAAGTCCCGCATCGCGGATAAGAAACTCACGGAAATCAAAGAGAGAAAGGCAATGTGATGAACGTTATTCGCGTTGATCCTTTGGATTTCAATAACGGGCCGGGCCTCCGTTGCGTGATTTGGTGCGCGGGGTGCAATCATCACTGCCCAGAATGCCATAACAAGGAAGCGCAGGATCCCTCCTTCGGCCGTCCTCTTGGGCAATGGGTTTATGATGCGATTGATAAGGCTTTGATTAACCCTCATTGCAAGGGAGTTTCCTTTTCTGGAGGGGAGGCTACTTTTCCAGACAATCGTGACGATTGCCTTTCCTTGATGCGCTATATCAAAGAGAAACACCAAAATAAAACTATTTGGATGTGGACGGGTTATCTTTATGAGGAAATTTCATGGCTTCCTATGATGGACTATGTCGATGTTTGCGTGGATGGCTCTTATGTCGCTGCGAAAAATACTGGTTTTAATAGATTGCGCTATCGCGGCTCTTCCAACCAAAGGGTCATTGACGTCCAGCAATCTAGAAAAACCGGGAAAATTGTTCTTTTCGTTGATTTCGACGGCTTGACCAGCGACCAATTTTAATTTTTTTGGTTTAAGGCACTTCTTTTGGGGTTCGCGCCGTTTTATCATTTGTCCAATGGGAGAAATAATTATGCCTACTGAATTTGAAGTAACCTTAAAAGACGGAACCGTGATGAAAGGATGGCACTGGAAAGCCGAGAATGCGAAGAAAAATTTCGTGTTCATCACTGGAATGAACGAGCACGTAGATCGTTATGACGAGATGTTTAAACTTTTTGTTGAGAATGGGATCAACGTTTGGGGACTCGATGCGCTTGGCCAAGGCAGAAACGCCGCTTCGGTTGAAGAACAGGAGCTTTGGAAAGAGAATGCCTTTGAAAATAACGTGGAAGGTATTCATGAAGCGATTGCTTTGGCCAAAAAGAATGGCCTTCCGACCATTCAAGGTGGCCACTCGATGGGCTCTTTCCTTACTCAAGCTAGACTTGAAGCATATCCAGAAGACACCGAGAAGACAATTCTCATCGGCTCCAACGGTGGGCAAAAAGGCATGATGAGCCTAGGCTATTTCTTGTCTAAGATTTTGGTTCATAAATCCAATTGGGATAAGCCTTGCAAGGTGCTTGATAACCTAGCTCTTGGAGGATATTCAAAAGCCGTAAAAGACCGCAAAACGGACTTGGATTGGCTCTCTTATGACGAGGAGAACGTCAAAAATTATATGGCGGACCCTTATTGCGGACATCAAAATTCCGGTGGATTCTGGAGAGAATTCCTCAAAGGCCTTTCCAAAATTTGGAGCAAAAAAGAACTTGCGAAGATCTCCAAAAATGAAAAGGTTTATATTACGGCTGGCGAAGAAGACCCTGTGGGTCAAAATGGCGAAGGTCCGAAATGGCTTGCCGAGACCTACAAGAAACTTGGCTTAAAGGAAGTGGAACTTAAGCTTTACCCTCATATGAGACACGAGATCCATAATGAAAAAGAAAAGGTCCAAGTTTGGCAGGACCTTATGAATGCAATTCTAAAATAACAATTCAGCGAGGGTTACTTCTTAGCCTTCGCTTTTTTCTTTATGGCCTTATATTGCTTGTGAATCCAAAGGACCAACGGGTCAAGAATGATATACCCTAGCCCTATTCCAAAGAAGACATAAGCTTCACTCCCTAGCCAGGATTGGGATTTTGCAATAAAGAGGAAAATGACTGTAGCGAGAACTTCTATGGTTGGGCTGATGAGAAGGCCTAAATAATAATAACCCTTTGTGACTTTTGATTTGCCGTCCGTGACATAGCAAAGGGCTACCGAACACATAATCAGGAAGAACACGTTCAAAGTAAGATATAAAACGAAGTATACGTTCGCTGATTCGCTAAGAAGGCCGAAATAGAAATAGGGCGCCGCGATTGAAAGCCCCAGGAAGAGAAAAGAGAACAGGACGTCTCCCCCTAAATCTTTCTTTACGGCTTTTTCAATTTTCGACCCAGGCTTTAAGAAAACCGGCTTTTCTGCATGATTATTTTTGACTTCTGCGGGCTTTTTGAGTTTAATGGCCGGCTTCTTAGGCACTTTATCTTCCGACTTATCGCTCTTTTTCTTCTCCTCTTTTTGGATGTTATTTAAATCAGGAGAAGCGATGCCACAAATATCATCGAAGAAGGCGTGATAGCCATCCTCCAAGGCGAGATTGTTGTCTTTAATTGCTTTTGCTTGCTTGGGCTTTTCTATTTTTAGCAGCGGCACAGCGAACTTTAAGTTCTTGGGCAAGGTGAATAAAATATCGAATCCTTCAAAGATGGATTTTGCGGCGTCCAAAACGA
This sequence comes from Lachnospiraceae bacterium, assembly GCA_963658395.1. Lineage (GTDB taxonomy): Bacteria > Bacillota_I > Bacilli_A > RFN20 > CAG-826 > Alloenteromonas. The sequence goes on from CAVKPZ010000022.1 coordinate 9,913, forward strand.
GAGGGGCGTTCTCGCAATTCATCAAATTCACGTACACGCATCCACCGGTTTGGGCTAATTTCTCGTTTAAAGACAGCAGTATTTTTTGAAGAAAAACTTTATCGGGCACAGAAAGATCGTGCTCACTAGAATATTCGTCTAATAAATTTGACATTAGAGCATTGTCAGCCGTCTCTTTCTTTGCAACAGAAGGGGAAATAATAAGGCAGCCCTCTACTTCTTCCTTAATGAAAGGATCCGTGGAGGGGTCTAACAGATTTTTGCCATTGATTGAAGCTAAGCCTTCGTAGATTTTTTCTCCGTTTTGAAACATGCCCTCATATTTTTCTGGGAGCTGCACAAAACCTTCCTGATTCGCGATGAGCTGGATTACGTTATTGGGTTCTTCCTTTTTGTGACAAAAAAACTCAAAAGAAATCATGACCATATTATGAAGATTTCCTCACCTAAAAGATAAACAAAATCGATAATGGGCAAATTTTGTACATTCGGATTTGGGCCAAAGGGTATTTTTGCTCTATGATTAGGCCCATCACTGCAGCTAGGAGAAAATTTATGAAAGGCATTATCCTTGGGGGTGGCAACGGCTCCCGTTTATATCCAAGCACTTCCGTGACTAACAAGCTATTGGTCCCGGTTTATGACAAACCCCTCGTTTTCTATCCGCTTTCGATTTTGATGGAAGCTGGCATTGATGACGTGATGATCATCTCGAATCAGCGCGACCAAGACCGCTTTAAGATGCTGTTTGGCGATGGGCACGAATTTGGTATCCACGTTTCTTATGGCGTCCAGGAGGTTCCTACCGGCATCGTTTCCGCCTTCCTTATTGGGGCCGAATTCATAGGCAATGAGCCCTGCGCTCTTGTTCTAGGAGATAACATCTTCCATGGAAGAAAATTCAACGCTTCTTTGCCAAACGCTTTAAAGCGCGCTGAAGATGGTCTTGCCACTCTCTATGGCTATGAAGTTGATGACCCTGAGCGTTTCGGCGTTGTCGAGCTGGATGGCGACAATAATGCTTTATCCATTGAAGAAAAGCCGAAAAACCCAAAATCTAACTATGCCGTTACCGGGCTTTATTTCTATCCGAATGACGTTGTGAGCACGGCCAAGCAAGTAAAGCCCAGCGCTAGAGGTGAATACGAAATCACCGATCTGAACAACCTTTACTTGAAACAAAGCAGAGTCAAAGTAGAGAAGATGGGCAAAGAAACCCTTTGGCTGGATGCCGGGACGTTCGATTCCTTGCTAGAAGCCTCTTCTTCCATCAAGGAAGCCAAGAAGAGCGAGCCGATTGCTTTCCCTGAGCTCATCGCCTATCGCAAGGGCTGGCTTTCAAAAGAAGAGACCGAGGCCAGGGGCAATCTAATGGCGAAAAACAGCTATGGCTCCACGATTTTGAATTACCTCAAAAACAATTAATTCGTTTTTCATCTCGATTTATACTTGAATGGATATAGGACAGCAAGAGAACAACCATCTTTATCATCTCTCTTTTTGGTGGTTTCTTTTGACTTCTATTTCTGTTGGGATTTTAACTGAAGACATCGCTTTCTTTGAAGGCTGGGGCGTGTGGTTTGAGACTTGGGGGTACTTCCTCATGTGTGGGATTGCCTTCCTTCTTTGCTTTTCCTATTGTCTTTTTGCGCATATCCATTTCCGCATAAAGCCTGCTTGGATCTTTATGGTCCTATTTTTGCTGCTTCTTTTCGGAAACACGATTGCCATTGCTGTTTTCCCCAAATATTCGACGCTGGCCTTGGCCCTTAGTGACCCGCCGGAAGAAGTGACTTATGTCTTAGAGGACGTAGACAGAGTTCGTTACATCCTTTCTTTCGGAATTACTTGTTTCTATTTTTATATATTTTGGGCAATCGCTCCAAAATGTCTGCGAAATTCAAAGGTGATTCTCTTTGTTATCGTCGGCGTCCTTCTTCTTTGCTTCGCCTTAGTTATTTATTCTTGGGTTGCTGAATGGGATAAATATGCTCGTTTTTTTGACCCAAACGTCGGCACTTTCTACGAGACCGGTATTGCTAGCTTTTCCGGAAATCGCAATGTCTTTGGGGCGATACTGATGTTCGGGATTGTTTCTCTTGGCGTTTTGCAAAGCCGGAGACATTGCTGTGTGAACTACATCCTAATGGCCTTGTTCGCTCTTGAAGAGGTTTTCATCTTCTCTAAGACGTGCCTCATTATTTTGGCGATCTACTTTCCAGCCTTTATCCTATATCGCTTTGTGGCGACGGTTCGTTTTCATCCCGTTCGATCTTGTGTTTGCCTCTCTGTTTTCATACATGTTTGTATTGCGGTTGCGATTGCTTGGATTGTTTCGGTGAATGCTTTGGAAGGTTCGTTTTTCGAGAAAATCGGAAGAATGCTGATGGACACCATATTTTCGGAAAAGCACGAAACAATTGACGCGAGAAAAGAGACTTGGAAATTTCTCATAAACCAATTGAATAGCCCTTTGCGCGTTGCGTTTGGCTTGGGGGAAAGCAACATGCAATGGCTTTTGGGCTCTCACTATGGGAACGGTGAGTTTGGCTTCACCCATAACGGCTTTCTCTTGCAGCTTGCCGCTGGCGGGGTTCTCCGCTCGGCGATCTACGCGGTTCTCTTCGCTTACGTGATTTTCATGTACATCCGTGCCTTTATCCACCATCGGAGAGGGACGTGGTCCTTCGTCCTCGGCTTTTTGGCCATGCATATCCACGCTCTAACGGAGACCACTTCTTTCTTGGAAACAGACGGTAAAGGAATTGCTCTTTGCTTCATCCTCATTCTGCCTTTCCTGATAGAACAACGGAAGACAAGTGCTACGTCGTCCGATCCTGTTTTTACACAGAAAGAGGTTCGGGGGTTAACAAAGCCCTTCACTTATGCCTTACTCGGCGTCTCCGTTCTGCCTCTGGCGGTCGCAGTTCTTCTTTACGCTGGACGAATCTATGGATGGGATTTGGCCCTCTTCTTCGTGGCTTTCGGTGTCGCCATTACTTTGATTCCTTTGGCTTTTGTTATTTTTTCCTGTGTTCAAAAGAAGCCGTTTTTGCGGGGGTATCTTTTAATCTGTGGGCTTTTAACTTTGCTCTCAGCTGGTTGCTTCCTACTGGCCTATTTCTTGCCTTTGACTCAAACGACCTCAAATATCGTCCTCTTGTCGACCTCAAGCATCGTTTGTTATGTGCTCATCTTCGCCTCTTGCCACAGATGGCTTGATTTCTCCGCGCTTAGCGCAAAACAAGAAAGAATCGAAAACTACGTTGCCACCCATTCTCCTCGCTGGTTCGTCAAAGGCCAGAGAAGGGAAGACCGTTATTTTTCAAAATCCTGACTTTTTAGAAGCTCTTCGCATGTTTTTGATGCGAGAAGCCTTGTGAAATGATATTGTCTTTCCCGCTATGGTTTTGGCGGGAACAAGTTCAGGCATCATCGCAACGATAATCTCGCTTGGAGCGACTATTTTGGTGCTTGTTTTAGCCAAAATCGCCTCCGCCATAAAAAGATCTGGAAGATTCGAGGTTGTTCTTAAACCGATTGGCTTGCTGGATTCTCGCGAATTCCGTTTCAACATCTCTTTTGAGAACGCCTCAAGCAAGGATCGTTTCCTAAACAATGTTTGCCTTTCCTATTTGCTAGATAAGAAACTGCATGGAATCTGTAAAATGACTCAACCTCCTTTAGGAAGGGGGCTTGAGTCGGATTTTGTCACGCACAACAATGGATGCTATGGGTTTTTCATCGAAGCGGGAAAAAGCCACAGCGCGGTCATTGACTATCAGCTGCCCGCTTCCTTTTCTCTTCCTGAAAACGCCAAGCTTTGCCTTTCTTACCTAGATGAGAACAAACGCCAGCTATATGCCCTCATTAATTTAAAGGATGGGGAATCTAAACTGCTCTCTTTCAAAAAGCTTGGAAGGAGGGCTTAAAGTTGGTTCTTTCTTGCAAGGAAAAAGCATAGAATAAACTGGATGATTTGCTTTTGCTTTGCCATGAAAAAAGAAGCGGACCCCCTTCTTGAAGGGTGCACGATTCTAGAACAAAAAAAGTGCGGTTTTGCGGAAATATCGCTTTGCAAAAAAGGCAAAACCGCTTTTATTGTCCTTGTTTCGGGAATCGGGAAAGGCTTTGCTTGCTCCGGGCTAACCTCTGTTCTGCTCCTTTATAAAATAGATCAAGTGATTAATGCGGGCGTCGCAGGTTCTCTTGACCGGGAACGAGCCCCTATCCTTTCCTGCGTCGTCTCCTCTTCTTTGGTTCAGCACGACATGGACACCTCTGCAATCGGGGATCCGAAAGGCCTTTTGTCTGGCATCAACATCGTTGAGCTTCCTGCGGATAAGAAACTTGGCGAAGCGTTGATGGAAGCCGCCAATAAAGCGGGGATTGCTTGTTCTTTTGGAAGAATCTCTTCCGGTGACACGTTCTTCAAGCCGGACGACCCAAAGAAAAAAGAAGCAATCGAGACTTTCCATCCATTAGTGATTGATATGGAGTCCGCCTGCTTTGCTCAGGTGGCTTACGTATTCCATGTTCCCTATTGCTCTTTGCGCGTCATTACCGATTGCGACCATCCCGAAACGGAATACGTGGAAAACGTTGGGGAAGCGTCTCGTCGGGTCAAACTTATTCTCGAAGAATACTTAAAGGAGGCAGAAGCATGAGAAAAGCCTATGTTACTGGTGCCGGAGGAGTTGTCGGCAGCCACTTGGTCGAGTTTTTGAAAAACAAGGGATATTCCGTTGTCGGAAGTTATTACACCCCAACCACGGATATCAACGAAATCGACCCATCTATCCGCATGGTTGAACTCGACGTGAGGGACCATGCCAAGATGATGGAGTTCATTGAAAAGGAGTTGCCCGACGTGATTTATCATCTCGCCGCGCAAAGCCGCCCCGTTCCTTCTTGGAATGATCCTTACTACACCTTCGAAGTTAACGCGGAAGGAACAATCGGTCTTCTTGAAGCGGTGAAGTCCGCAAAAAAGGTCTACCCTGGCTATGACCCGAAAATCATCGCAATCTCCTCTTCCGCTATTTATGGTGATGCCTTGAAAAACTACTCAATCGGCTCTTTGCCAGATGAGTCTTGTCCTCTCCTCCCCCTCCATCCCTATGGGGTCTCGAAAGCCGCGGAAGACCTTCTCTGCTACCAGTACTTTAAGAATTTTGGAATTAAAACAATTCGGATTCGCTTGTTTAACTGCACTGGTAAAAACAAAGACCAGGATATCACCGGTGACTTTGTTAAGAGAGCCGTTGTCCTTGCTAGAACGGGTGGCAATAAGCTTGTGGTTGGCAATTTGACGGCGAAGCGCGCGATCCTCGATGTTCGCGATCTTTGCTCCGCTCTCGCTTTGCTGGATGAAAAAGGCAATCCCGGAGAAGCGTATAACATTTGCTCCAGTCACATTTTCCCGATGACCCATGTCGTGGAATGCCTGGAAGAAGTCACTGGCATTCACTATGAGCTCGAGTCTGATCCAAAGCTTTTCCGTCCTGCTGATGAACCTTTGTATGCGGGCGACTGCACGAAGATTAAAAAGCTCGGATGGGAGGAGAAGTATCAGTATATCGATACCATCCGCGCGAGTTATGAATACTGGTCAAAAAAGCTGCCTCGTTAATTCTTTTCTAGGCTTTTTACTGCGTCTATAATTCCCTTTGTACTGAAAGGAAGGTAACAAAAAATGATCAAATTAGTATTGCTCCGCCACGGCCAGTCCGAGTGGAACCTCTCCAATCTTTTCACTGGTTGGACCGACGTTGAGCTCTCCCCCAAAGGCGTGGAAGAAGCTAAGGAAGCTGGTAGGGCTCTCAAAGCCAACGGCTACTCCTTCGATGTGGCGTTCTCTTCTGTTTTGAAGCGCGCTAACAACACCATGAATTTCGCCTTAGGCGAGATGGGTGAGACCAATATTCCGAAGTTTTATACTTGGAGGCTTAACGAACGTCATTATGGCGCTCTTCAAGGCCTCAACAAAGCCGACTCCGCCAAAAAGTGGGGCGATGAGCAGGTTCATATTTGGAGACGTTCGGCGGACGTTCCGCCTCTAGCTCTTACCAAAGACGATGAGCGCTGGCCGGGAAACCAAGAAAAGTACCAAGAGCTCATCAAAAAAGGAGAGATGACGATCGATGACTGCCCTCTCACCGAATGCTTGATTGACACCGCAAAGCGCGTTAAGCCCTATTTTGATGAGAAAATTGCTCCCGAAATCAAAGCCGGGAAGAAAGTCCTCATCGCTGCGCACGGCAACTCTTTGCGCGCTATCGTCATGATGCTTGAACATCTGACCCCCGAAGAGATTCTTAAAGTCGAGATTCCTACTGGCAAGCCCCTTGTCTATGAACTCGATGAGAAAGACCTCTCCGTTCTTAATAAGTATTATCTCTAATTTGTTTTCGAGGGGGCTCTTTGCGGGGCCCTCTCTTTTTTGGCCAATAGGAGGCGTGAATCATGAGCGAAAAAATCGAAGTCCTTGGAATCGATATCGGTGGTACGAGCATCAAGGCCGCCTTTGTCGACGAAACAGGGAACCTAAATGGGCGATTCGTGGTACCCGTGGATTTGAATTTGAGCCAAGAAGAGCTTTTAGGCCTCGTGATTAAAGAAACCAAAAAGGCTTTGGAAGAACACCCTAACTGCGTTGGAATCGGCATCGGCTGCCCCGGTGCGATCAACCCCGAAAAAGGTACCTGCGATTATTCAAACAACCTCCATTGGTCGGACTTCCATGTGATTGAGGCTTTCCAAAAAGAGGTTTCCCTTCCTGTTTATATCGAAAATGATGCGAATGCGGCTTTGCTGGGCGACGTCCTCTTTGGCGTAGGGAAGAACTACAAAAACATCATCTTCATCACCCTTGGAACTGGTGTTGGCGGAGGCATCTATATCAACGGCCAAATCTATTCTGGAAACGAAGGAAAAGGCGCAGAACTTGGGCACTCTTTGCTGGAACTTGACGGCAGAGAATGCACTTGCGGAAGGAAGGGGTGTCTGGAAGCTTACGCTTCCGCTAGCGCGCTTTGTCGCGATGGGGCGAAGGCAATGAAAGCTCATAAGGACAGTTTGCTTTGGAAGATGTGCCCCAATCCCGATGAGATGAATGCCCGCTACCTCTTCGAAGCGGAAGAGCAAGGAGATCCTACTGCGATCGAAGTCATGAAGAACTATTACCACTATCTTGGCGAAGGTTGCATCAACTTCATTAACATCTTCCGTCCTGAAGCCATGATTTTCTCTGGCGGCCTAACCAAACAAGGCGAGAAGTTCGGAAACAGAATCCGCGGCTATCTTGAAGAAAGAGACTATGGCTTTGGTGGAAAGGTTTCCCCTAAAGTCGACATCTTGGTTTCCAAATTAGGAAGCGACGCAGGAATTTATGGCGCAGCGGCCTTGGTTTATCAGAAAAGAAAGAGTGAATGAAATGAAGCAAATCAAACTTAGTGGAATGTATCCTTCGCTTAAAGGCGGTACTTTGACCCCTTCGATATTGCCTTATCCATTCGATTACGAAGGTGCTTCTTTCAAGAGACCCGCTCTCATCGTTGTGCCCGGTGGCGCTTATTCGATGGCGAGCAAGAGGGAAGGCCTCCCTATCGCGAATCAGTTTTTGGCTCGTGGGTTCCAAACTTTTGTTTTGGATTATGTTTGCTCCCCGGAGGCCGTTTACCCAGAGCAGCTTAAGGAGCTTGCTTGCGCGGTCGATTATGTAAAAAAGCACGCGGAAGAGTATTGGGTGAACGCCGAGGAAGTTTTTGTGATTGGCTTTTCTGCTGGTGGGCATCTGGTGGCAGATCTTGCTATGGAAGAAAACACCATTGCCAAAGACTACGAATTGGATATTGATTGCAAGGCCAAGGCGATTGGTCTCATTTATCCGGTTATCTCCCACAAATTTGGCTATTGCGGCACCCACAATAACCTTGTCGCGGGGCTAGACAACAAAGAGGAACTCCTTGAAAAACTTTCCCTTCACGATCACGTTCATGAAGGACAGGCACCTGCTTTTATTGCCACGAGCATTGAGGACAATGTTGTCCCCGCTGAAAACGCTTTGCAGTATGCTGCCGCTCTAAAAACCCGCAAAATCCCTTTCGAATTGCATCTATTCCCCACCGGCTGGCATGGATTTTCCAGTGCTTCCGACGAAATCAACCCTGGCCAAAACCTCTCCTTGCTTAGCAAGAACATGAAAAATTGGCCGGAGATGTGCTCGAATTTTTTCAAGGGCTTCTGCGTCGAGGACCTCGACTAAAGAACTTAATTTACGGAGGCCGTCACGAACGTTGATTCGGGGGCCTTCTTTTTATATGCCTCGGACAAAGGAATAGAAGAGATGATGATGTTTGCTTGATCGAGAGGGAAGGTGCGTGCCAGATTCTTGCGGTCTACCTTTGTTTCGTCGAAGAGGACGATGGTCTTCTCGGAACACTTAGCCATCATTTTTTTGACGTCCGCACCTTGTTCGGTTGCTTCCGAAAAGCCGAACTCTGGGTCGATGCCAGCAGTGGACATGATGGCGAGATTCGCGTGATACCCTTCAATCATGGCCTCCGCCCTTGAGCCCAAAACGGAGTTCGAAGCGGGTTGGATGTCTCCGCCGATCAATGTTACCTGATGCTTCGTCTTGGTCACAAGTTCGTTGGCTATCGCCAGGCCGTTAGTGATGATGCGGAGGTTTTTAAAATCATTGAGCATGGTCGCGATTTGAAGCGTTGTTGAACTCGAGTCCAGGAAGACGGCGGAATCATCTTGGATAAATTGAAGCGCCGCGCGAGCCAAAGCTCTTTTCACCTGAAGATTTTCTTTTTCGCGGAGATAGAAGGATGTTTCCTCGATGGTGGGGGTGGACTTAAGGATTGCCCCGCCGAAAGTGCGCGTCACGAGGCCCCTTTGCTCCATCCTGGTCAAATCGCGTCGGACCGTGGATTCGCTCACGTAAAGCTTTTGCGACAGCTCGTAGACTGTGCACGCTTTTTTCTGCTGCAGAATCGCGAGAATCTGCTCATCTCTTTCTAAATCAAGCATAGCTTGCTCATTATCGGTTATTCTGGAAAGATTTGGAAGAGTTTGGGCATTTTTTACCAATTTTGGCCATACGCGGTTTCTCTTGCGTCCTTCCGGTTCTCTAATGGCTAAGCTCGTCTCTAAGAACAATAATCTTTTTCCAAAAGAACGCGCACCGATGACGACTTTATTTTTTGACTTCTAAGAGAAAAACTTTCGCATTCTTTTTTGAGGGTCATGCGCGCCTTCCAACATATGCGCAAAAACGAGCAAACGGAAACGATAATCCTACGGAGAATAGTAAAATGACGGCATAAAGGAAGGTTTACTATGAACGACTTTGAAAAAGCAAAGCAAGCCTACGCCGCCTACGGAGTGGATGTGGAAGCTGCTTTCAAGAAAGCTGCCTCCACCCCGATTTCCATTCAATGCTGGCAGCTTGACGACGTTATCGGCTTCGAAAATTCCGGAAGCCTGACTGGTGGCATTCAAGCCACAGGCGATTATCCCGGCCGTGCGAGGAACTACGAGGAAATGGTTCAGGACCTCGACAAAGCCCTCTCCCTCATCCCTGGCAAAAAGAAAATCAATCTTCATGCTATCTACGAGTCTGACGACGTCGTCGATCGCAAAGACATCACCGAGAAAAACTTCACTCGTTGGATCGATTATGCGAAGAAGAATGGCCTTGGGCTCGATTTCAACCCCACATGCTTCTCTTCTTCCCACATGTATGATGGCTGCTCGCTCTCTTCGAATGACGAGGCGACTCGCAAATACTGGATTGACCACTGCGTTAATTCCATCAAAGTCTCCGAGGCCTTTGCCAAAGCCACTGGCCAACGTTGCCTTTGCAATATCTGGATTCCTGACGGCATGAAAGAAGATCCCGCGGATCGCTTCGGCCCCAGAAAACGCTTGGTCGAAGCCCTTGATGAGATTCTTTCCCATCCATATGACAAAAACCTCGTCGACGTCGCCGTCGAAAGCAAAGTCTTCGGCATCGGCATCGAGTCCTATACGGTTGGTTCCAATGAGTTCTATCTCGGCTACTCCGTTTCCCGCCAGATTCTCTGCCTCCTTGATATGGGGCATTTCCACCCGACCGAGAACGTCGCAGACAAGATTTCGTCTCTTCTTTGCTACCTCCCGCGCATCGCTCTTCACGTTTCCCGCCCCGTCCGTTGGGACTCCGACCACGTGATCCGCTTCAATGATGATCTTAAAGCAGTCTTTGATGAGCTTGCTAGGAACGACGCTTATGACCGCACCGACATCGGCCTCGACTATTTTGATGCCTCTATTAACCGCGTCGCTGCGCTTGTTATCGGCTGCCGCAACGCCCAAAAGGCTTTGCTCAACTCCCTGCTTACCCCTTGGAATCTTCTCAAGAAAGCCCAAGACGAGCACGATCACACTAAGCTTCTCCAACTTAGTGAGGATCTCAAGACCCTTCCGTTTGGAGAAATCTTCGCCGAATATTGTGCCAGACAGGGCGTTCCTGCCGACGGCAAATGGTATGGCGAAATCGAAGACTATGAAAAAAGCGTTCTCGCTTTGAGGAAATAAAAACAATGGCTAAAAATTTCTTAGACTGCCGCACTTTCAAAGACTATCTCGACATCATCGACAACATGTATCGTCTCGGCTGGGACGAAAGAAACGGTGGCAATATCTCCGTTTTGCTCGACAAGAAAGATGTTGACGAATATCTCGATGGTGGCAAAAAAGTCATCCGCGAGATTCCCCTTCCTCTCGAAGTTGATCCGATCCTCGTCGGCAAAGTCTTCGCCATCACTGGCACTGGCAAATATTTCCGCAACACCAAGGCTTATCCGGAAGAAAATACTGGCGTTTTCCGCGTCAAAGAAGATCGCAAGACCGCCGAGGTTCTTTGGGGCTTCGCCAACGGCAGCAAGTTCACGAGCGAGATCTTCGCTCATATGATGTGCCATGCGACGAGGCTCAAGGTGAATCCGAAGAACCATGTTATCATGCACTGCCATCCGCAGAACCTCCTCACTTATTCCTCCATCCATGATTTGGACGAAAAGAGCTTCACGAAGGATCTTTGGAGAACGATGACGGAAGAAATCGTTGTCTTCCCCGAAGGCATCGGGGTGCTCCCCTGGGAGCTTTGTGGCACCAACAAAATTGGCGTTGACACCGCTGAAAAGATGAAAGAATATCGCTGTGTCATCTGGACGCTTCACGGGATTTATGGCGCGGGCGATGATTTGGACGAAGCCTTTGGCCTCATCGAGACCGTCGAGAAGGCCGCTATGCTTTAT
>CAVKPZ010000022.1:21231-24430 GCA_963658395.1 Lachnospiraceae bacterium
CTTCCCTATGAGAAGAAGCAGGTGATCACCGACGAGAATCTCAAAGAGATTGCCAAAGGATTCAGTCTCACCCCGAAGGCAGGGTATCTCGAGTGAACTACTTTCTTGCCGTCGATATCGGCGCCACCAGCGCTAGGCATATCCTTGCTCATTTTGAGAATGGGGAAATGAAACTTGAAGAAATTCATCGTTTCAGGACTCCTCTTGTGCAACAGGGCGAAGGACATTGCTATTGGGATGTCGAAGTTCTTTTCAAAGAAATCCTAGAAGGCATGAAGATAGCCAAATATCTTGGCAAGACTCCCTGCAAAATGGGAATCGATTGCTTTGGCGTGGACTATGCCTTGCTTGATGAGAACGATGATCTGATTGGCTTAGTCCAATCCTATCGCGACGTTCGCACCTTTGAGGCGCAGAAGAAATTCATGACCCCTTTGTCGCTGTTCTTGGCCAACGGCGTTTATCCTCAAAACTTCGATTCCGTTTATCAGCTTTACTGCGACAAGGAGAGTGGGAAACTCGCGAAGGCAAAGACCTTTATGATGCTTCCTAGCTATCTTTGCTATTTGCTAACTGGCGTGAAGCAAAACGAATTATCTGCTCTTTCCACCAGCGCTTTGCTAGACGAAAGAACTGGGAAGCCGAACCCTGAGGTCTTAAAACTTCTTGGCATGGATTCCAATTTAATCGCCCCTATTGTAAGCGCGGGGACAAAAATTGGCACTTTGACGGATAAAATCTCCGCAAAAGTGGGTTATTCATGCGAAGTTTACGCAACGTTGGAACATGATACGGCCGCTGCTTTTCATGCTTCTGGGGCGAAAAAAGGGGAGGTCCTTCTTTCCAGTGGAACTTGGAGCTTGCTTGGCTGCATTCTCTCCGAACCCATAATTCACGAGAAAGCTTATGAGGCTGGCTTCACGAACGAACTTAGTCATCCTGGCGAAGTTCGTTTCCTGCAGAACATCATGGGCATGTGGATCATCAACCGCATGAAAGATGAACTCTCAATTGCTTCCTTTGGGGATATTACCTCCTCGGCAAAAGAAAATTCTTGTTATCCTGGTTTCTTCGATGTGACGGATCCCCGCTTGTCCAATCCTTCTTCCATGAAAGACTGCGTTTTGTCTCTTCTGAAGGAGAATGGATATAGCGCTCCTATGAACAACGGGGAGCTCTTCTTTTCCGTTTATCATTCCTTGGCCCTTGGCTATAAAAAAGCCATCGCCCATATGGAAGAGATCATAGGCAAAAAAGCGACCGGAATCTGTGTATTCGGTGGAGGCGTGAAAGCTGAGATTCTGAACAATCTTACCGAGTCCATTACCGGGCTTAAGGTGAGCAGGGGGCCCGAGGAGGCAACGGCTATCGGGAACCTTCTTTGTTTCGCCACCGAATAACAACGGATAAACCATCTAAACAAAAATAGCCTGCTTTTGCGGGCTTTTTTCAAAGGAAAAATTGCAAAAATTGCATGAAAACCTCATTCTTTTAGGCTTTGTTATATAATCATCTCGTTATGAATAAAGGCTTTAAAAATATCAATCTCGTCCTGCCTGACAGGGTGGTGAAAGGCTCTCTTTCTTTCGAGGGGGATCGAATTTTGGGCTTCGTTGAGCCTGATGAGGAAATTTTGTCCGATAAAGATGTATACCTCTGCCCTGGTTTTATTGATGAACATATTCACGGGGCGAATGGATGCGACGTGATGGATGGGGAAATCTCCTCTTTACAAACGATGGCGGATGCCCTTGTGCAAGAAGGCGTTACGACGTTCTTGGCCACCACGATGACGGAAAGCAAAGATAAGATTCTTGCTTCTTGCAGAACCGTTAAAGAATATGCTTCACGTTCTCGTGCCGGCGCAGAGATCATCGGGCTCCATTTAGAAGGCCCGTTTATTTCTGCAATCCATAAAGGCGCTCAGGATGAGCAATTCATATTGACGCCTGATGTTAAATTGCTTGAACGTTTCAATTGCGAAAGCGGGAATCTCATCCGCCTTATCACTTTTGCCTACGAGAACGATAAAGATTCGCGTTTCCTTGAATATTGCCTTGCCCATGGCATTACTCCTTCCATTGGCCATAGCGATTGCGCCTCCGAACTTTTTAAAGAAGGGATTTCTAAAGGGCTTAGATGCGTGACCCATTTGTTTAATGCGCAGCGTCGTTTTCATCACCGTGATCCTGGAATCACCGGGGAGGGACTGCTCCAAGACGGGGTTAAAACGGAGATTATCTGCGATACCTACCACGTTTGCCCAGACGCCTTGGCCCTTATGTTCAAGTCCAAAAAGAAAGAAGATATCGTCATGATCAGCGATTCTTGTGAGGCCAAGTATCTTCCTGAAGGAGCTAAGGCCCATCTTGGATCCCAAGAGGTCTTTGTTTCTGGTGGCGTTGCGAGGCTCTCGGATGGCACGATTGCCGCTTCTATTTTGAAGCTCGATCAAGGTCTAAGAAACATTGCTCCAATCGTCGGCAAATATGGATATCAATATAATGATCTCATTAATTTGCTTACTCTCAACCCTGCGCGAAATTTACACATCGATAAGGATTACGGAAGCTTAGAAAACGGCAAAAAGGCCTCCTTCGCCGTACTCGATTCTTCCTTCCACGTCTTAATGACTGTGGTTAACGGAAAGGTCGCTTATCGACAAAAATAAGGGGTACGTGTCCCTTTATTTGCTTAATTTTTCAACAATAGCTCTCATTTCTGGGAGTTTCTTTTTCATGTCATCCACCAAAGCAAATTGGTCTTTGGCGCGAATGAGATTATGCATTGGCTTCGAGATGTTGAAGTAGATGTCCCCGTCTAAGAAGTCCTTCAGGAAGCGGATGCCACATTCATAGGTGAGCGTGATGCCAGCTTCCGGAAACAAGGAGATCTCGTCTTTGGTGAGGGCTCCGCCGGTCCCTGCGAGATAGCCTTTGGTGTAAGCCTCGAAACGGACAAGATCGAGTTTGATTTTAGAAAGATCCTCTTCATCCTCGACGCAGGTATTCGCGCCGAAGCGGATGGAATCGCCGTAGTCATACAACGAAAGGCCGGGCATGACCGTATCGAGGTCGATAACACAGATGGCGTCTTTGTCTTCGATAAATAGAACGTTGTTCAGCTTGGTGTCGTTATGGGTGACCCGGAGAGGGAGATTTTTCCCTAAAAGGTAATTGGCAATCTCTTTGTTGTCTCT
>CAVKPZ010000023.1:0-24002 GCA_963658395.1 Lachnospiraceae bacterium
AATTAGCCGAATCGGGTTCGCCGCTTAAAAACGGAAATCACTTTGGCAACTTACGCGGCTTTTGCGAACATCAAAGGCGGATATCTTATGTTCAAAGACGATTGCTATGGAGGAGGCGCTGCTATCCATTGCAGGCTTTTGAAAGGCAAGGACAAACTGGTCGCGTCATCAGCAGGAAGTTCTTTCGAAATGGTCTCGCCGAGAATCTACTAAACGCCCTAATCTTTTTGGAACAAAATACCTTCGTTGGATATGAGAAGCTCCCTAGCGGAGGAAGAAGGGAGCTCCGTTCTCGCTCTAAGGATTTTCTTAAAGAAGCTTTGGTAAACGCGGTCATTCATCGGGACTATTCAATGCATGGGTCCCAGATGGATATCGATATCTACGATGATCGAATCGATATTACCGCGTCGGGCTTTTTGCATCATTGAAAAGGTACCGACGGAGAAAACAAAGATTCCTTTTCTAACCTCAAGGAAAACATCTTCTCGGCTTTATATGTGGCAGGTCTAACGAACCAGATGGATTCTGGCTTCAAAAAGATTCGCGAACCTTATTCGTCTTATCCAAAGGGCCTGCAGGCGAAGCTTATTAACTATCCGGGCTTTTTTGTTATTCGTCTTCCCAATCTTTTCTATGAAGAAAGAATGGGAACGAGATCCGATTAGACAATCCTAAGTTCATATCTGTTTCAAACAATATTGTTTAGCTTTTGAAAGAGGTCAGGAAGCGACTAAAAAAACAGTCCCGCGTTAAGAATTTGGAGAAGATACAAAAAATATAAATAACGGTAAGCCTTTTTAAGTCAAATAAAAACAAAACATACTGGCTTATTTTTGGAAAAATCATGCAAGATGCAATTGCCCGTGCCTTATTAATAAGGCACGGGCAATTGTATATTCTAAGAAATGTCCGAAATACCGAATAAAAACTAGAAGAAAAAGGACACTTTTCTTCGATTACAACGGAATAAAATGTTGTTGCAAGCTTTCAAAAGGCAACTTATATTTTGAGTATGAAGCAAGCAACTTACGTTTATGAAATTGGCGTTGACGGTAACCACGATCGACATTGCGACTACTGCGGTTGGTTCGTCAATGAGTATGAGAGGCACCGCGCGAGGCTCGTGCATTTCAAAGGCTCGCGCGAAGAAAGACCGGATTGGACGGTAACGGATTTCCATCTTGAGAAGATGACCGCCGAAGAGTTCTCTGACATCTTCATCGAAAACAACCCTTACTCTAGGCTTGACTGGAATTCCTGCAAGTATTCTCCAATTGCAACTTACAGTAGAAATTTGCCTGATGGGATTAGCTGCGCAGCGGTCAATAACTACCTAAGACATGGGATCGTTCCAGATGATGTTCCCGAACGCAAACTTATTTATTTCATTCAAGATATGAATCTTTGCATAAGCCGTTTCGTCATCGATAAGCCAGTCACTCTTTATCGGGGTATGCATTTTGAGCCCGGGGATGCCTATCTTGGCTTTCTTGATGATGCCTTTAAGACAATGAAAGCGACGGGGAAACCTGTCACATTCGTTGAGAAAGGATTCATGAGCACAAGTAGAAGCTTTGAAACAGCGAAAACTTATGCATTGGGAGAAGACCCAAACCTATGCCACGTTTACATTTCGGTGACTCTTGAAAAAGGCGTGTCCGCAATGCCTCTTTCGTTAACACATGGAACCACGGTGAAGAAGAACGACAAGGAAGTTCTCCTTGCTTCCGGGGAAACATACTACATAATCGGAATGGACATAAAAACGCACGGCAACGGCCGACGTGACTACTTCATAAACTTACTTGCCACGAATAGGAGGATCTGACCATGCTGATCGACCCAATGCAAATCCAAGGAGCCGCCGTCGCAGACGGCCCGAACATCCCGCTCAGAATGAGCTACGACGACCCGACGCTAACTTACGAGGAAGTGGTTCTTTACTGCATGTGCCGATATTCTTCTGGGCTGGACACGATTGACCCGGACGAAAGCTTCACTTATTGGAAAAAAGGCGGGCAAGATAGGGAATGGCTCGAGCTGAAGGCCAGCAAGACTCATAAAATGGTCATCGAACACCCTTGGGACGAAATTTTCCCCACCTACAAGCAACGCATGGAGAAGAAGAACGCCGTGCAGGGCGCAAAGAGCAAATAAAGTCAATCCGTACAAAGGCAAAATGCCTCTGAAAATTCAAATCGGCATATCGGTGTGTTAGGTTATTTTCCGCCTCTTCCCAACCCTCTTTCAACCTTTATTTTCATGAAAGTGGTTTCTTTGAATTCCCTCTTTTCACAGGCTTTTACCGTTTTACAATTCTTTTACGGTTATGGAGCAAATCCAAAGGGAAAGAACCAGCATCCGTAAAGGGGCTTCTTTCCCCTTTTTTCTTGCTTCGTGATCATTTGACTCGTGTTTGGGGAAACCCAGAAAGGATTATTTTATGAAACACGTTTCGACGAAGCTTCTCATCTTGGGCCTTGCCGTATTGCCCGCGACCCTCGCTAGCTGCGGAGGCGCTGCCGGCAATGCGATCGACGCTAAAGTCGATGCCCTTCCGGCCAATGCCTATGTCTATCTCGGACAGCAGAGCACCACGAAGGTCAACTTCTATAGCGCGGTCATGTACACCCTCCGCGACCAGGCCAGAGAATATATCGGCAAGAACAAATTCGGCATCACCAAAGGCATGACCGAAGACCAAGTCCTCGCCAAACTCCACGACGGCGAAGCCGTTTGGGGCCATATGTCCAGCACCTCCAGCGCCGGCACCGTCTATCCTACCTATTACCTCTATCAGCACGGCTACACCCTCGGCTTCAAGACCCGTGAGGAATACAACAAGCTCTCCGACGCGGACAAGAAGAAGGCCGTCATCGGCATCAACCAGTCTCAGTATCCTGACGGCGTCGACATGCTCATGACCGGCCAGATCGATGTCTCCTGCGGCTTCATGGACACCCGTTATGGCTCCGCCTATGTCCAGCAAGACAGCAAATACAAGGGCAATGACAACCTCTTCTACAACACCTACACCGTCGGCATCACCGACCCGATCATGAACGACACCATCTCCGTCCGTTCTTCTCTTTCCGATGCCAAACGCAACGCCATCTGGACCGCTTTCGACGGCGCCACCCGTGCTGGCGACATCAACACCGAGGACACCGGTGCTTACCTCCTCTATCAAATCTATTCTCACACCGGCTACACCAAGACCAGCGATGCCGCCTACAAAGCCGCCAAAGACATGTATGTCTGGCAGCAGGCTCAGAAAGGCACCACCGTCACCATCGACGAGAATCCTACCTATGATGCCAAGGACACCGAGGACACCGACAAAGAGATCAAGATCAGCCTCGTTCCTAGCAACGACTCCGCGACTCTCGAAGCCCGCGCCAAGAAGCTCGAACCGATTTTGAACGGCCTCGTCTCTGACACCGGCTACACCTTCAAGATCAACGTCGGCACCAAAGAGGGCGGCTATGAGGCTGTTACCTCCGCGCTTGTCGCCGGTTCTGTCGATGCCGCCTTCCTCCCTGCTGGTAGCTACGCTCAGGCTTGCGCCCAGAACCCTGGCAAAGTCCAAGTCTATATGGCTTCCACCCGCGCTGGTTATAAGGTTCAGGCCGATGACTTCGCCGGCAGTGGCGAGGCGACCATGTTCGACGCCGAGCACAAAGAGCTTCAGCGCAAAGCCATGAACGGTGAAATCACCGCGGATGGCAAAGCTTGCTAAGCCTCTTGCTGCTCTAAAACCTGTTCTTTTGGCCCCCTTGGCTTTGCCTTGGGGGCCTCCTATGATGAAAGCGAATTGACCAATGATTGAATTCCAGCACGTAGACAAGATCTACCCCAATGGCTTAAAGGCCCTGAATGACGTTTCCCTCACGATCAACGACGGAGAATTCGTTTCCATCATCGGATTATCCGGCGCAGGAAAGAGCACGCTCATCCGCTGCGTGAATCGCATGCACGACATCCAGTCGGGCGCTTTGCTCGTGGATGGGGTCGATATTTCGAAGCTCCATGGCAAGGCCCTGCGCATGGAAAGGCGCAACATCGGGATGATCTTCCAATCCTTTAACCTCGTGAAGCGTTCCCCCGTTTTCAAAAACGTCCTCGCGGGACGCGTCGGCTACCACAATTACCTCACCACCTTCTTTGGGATCTACTCTAAGGAAGAGAAACTTTTAGCCCTCCGCTCCTTGGAGAAACTTGGGATTCTAGACAAAGCCTATGTGCGTGCCGACCAGCTTTCTGGCGGCCAGCAGCAGAGGGTCGCCTTGGCGCGCGCCCTTACTCAGGAACCGAAGCTCATTTTAGCGGATGAGCCCGTCGCTTCGCTTGACCCCGTGACCACTTTGTCCGTCATGGAAGACTTCACCCGCATCAACAAGATGGGCATCACCATCTTGGCGAATATGCACCACGTCGACATCGCCAAAAAGTACAGCACCCGCATCATCGGGGTCAAAGCAGGCCAAATCGTCTTCGACGGCAAGCCCGAAGAAGTCAACGATGAGGTCATCAAGAAGATCTATGGGCGCGCGCTGAATTCCAACGAGACCATGTCCGGCAGCCTTGAGGGGAAGAAGGATGAAACAAACCTTTAATTCCCAAGAAGAGGAGATCCTTTCTAAAGCCGAGCAAATAAGGCTTAAGGAAGAGAAAAAGAAAGAACGGAAAGAAGCCTGGAACAACCTTTTCTATTACAACGTCGACGTCGACCTCTCCATGGAGCAAGACGGCTCGATGATGCGCACCATCCGCAAGAAGAAGCCGATCTTCCTTTCGATCGGACTTTGCTTGGCCTTCATTATCCTCGTCGCTTGCTTCTTCACCGTTGATTGGAGCAACACCCCCACGATTCACTGGGAGCAGATCGGCGAGGTGTTCGTCTCCCTTTTCACCCCGGGCAAGAACTCTCTTCAGACCACTTCGAAGTATTGGTCCTACGTGTGGAATACCGCGGTCCCATCCATTTGGTCGACCACCGAGATGTGCTTCTTGGGGACCCTGCTAGGCTCCATCATCTCCGTCCCCGTTTATTACCTATGCGCGAGAAACACGGCGAGAAAGCCTTATGTCTATCATCCTTTCCGTATCTTCAACGCCCTTCTAAGAACGATTCCTCAGATGGTCGTCGCCATCTTGCTCCGTTTCTTCTTCGGGCCGAATCTAATAACCGGCATCGCCTCTATCACCCTCTTCTCTTTGGGCATCATGTACCAACTCATGTTCGAGTTCATTGAGACTCTGGAAATGTCCCCTTTTGAAGCGGTCCGCTCCAACGGAGGCAACGTGATGCAATGCATTCACCTTGGTTTGCATCCAGAGATCCTTCCGATGTTCTTCGCCAATTTCCTTTACACCTTCGAGATCAATATCCGCGCTTCCGTCATCTTGGGCTATGTCGGCGCGGGCGGATATGGCTACTTACTGCAGCAGGAGCTTGGGGAGACCCATTATGACTGCATCGGGGCTTTGCTCATCCCTCTTTTCGTTGAGGTCATCTTCCTGCAGGTCGTGTCCAATCTTCTTTCGAGGAAATCCAAATGATCTACGTCGTGACTAAGAGCATTTCAGGGATTTCGGGCATCGCCTTATTGATCGCCTGCATCGTCATGTTCCTCATCGACGAGATCAGCCTCCGTAAGCCCAAGCATTTCGAGGGGCCTGAGCAAGCCTATTCCAAAAGGCCCAGAGCATGGCTTTCCATTCTTCTTGCCGGCTTAGCCCTTCTTTGCGTCCTTATCTATATCCATAAGGACCTTGATATGACTTATTACCTAAGCCATATGGGCGGCAATATCGGCGAAGGCTTCCGCAACATCGGGATCCTCTTTGATTTGAGCGATTCTTCTTTCTGGCAGTTCTTCTTCGGCTTTGGTGAATACGCCTTCACCGAATCCGTCATCTACATGATTCTCAAGACGTTTGGCATCGCCTATATCGGCACCTTCGCCGCGGCCGTCCTCGCTTTGCCTTTCGGCCTTCTCGCCTCCCATAAGCTCTTCGGCAAATGGGCCTGGATCAGCGAGACCATCCTCATTGTGATCCGCACCTTCCCTGAGCTCGTCTTCGCGATCCTCCTCCTGCGCTTCTCTGGCTATTCCTTCCTCTCTGGCGTTTTGGTCATCGGCATCCACTCGATCGGCATGATCGGCAAGCTCTACGCCGATCAGATCGATGGCATCGACATGGCTCCCCTAGAAGGGATCTACGCGGGGGGCGCGACGAAATGGCAGGCGATTCATCTGGGCGTCATCCCCCAGGCGAGGCCAGGTCTGCTCTCCGTCGCCCTTTACCGCTTCGACATCAATATCCGCACGGCGACGATCCTCGGGGTCGTGCTTGGCCTAGAGGGCGGGATCGGCTATTACCTCTCCACCCAGAGCACCCATTACCATCTGCTTGGCGCCTGCATCTTTGGCATCGTCATCCTCGTCGTCGGCATTAACCTCGTCTCCAGCTATCTTAGAAAGAAACTCGTCTGAACATGCACACCCTCATCCTTATGGCGGGTATCCCGGGCTCGGGGAAATCCACTTGGTGCAAATCCTATCAAGCCTCCCACGAGAACGTTTTCATCGTGGATACGGACGAGACCCGGAAGAAAATCACGGGCTCTTATCTGGTTTTCCCTCCCCGCATGGAGACCATCTACGATGAGATGATCAAAGAGACCAACGAGATCTTCGAGCAATATCAAGGCAAGGAATGCACGGTCATCGAGGATTCGATTTTCCTCGAGGATTACCGCCGAACCTATTACATGGAACGGATAAGAGGATACGACAAAGCCATCCTTTTCATGGTTAAGATGCACGACTATTCGCTTTGCTACAAGCAAAACAAGATGCGCGTCAAAGAGAAATGGGTGCCGGAGGAAGTGATGGATAATATGATCAAGACATACGTCGACCCTTCCCCGAAAGTGGCTGCTTATTTCGACGAGATCAAAGTCGAATGGTGGAATTGAGCTTCTGGCTTCTTTTTCACTGAAAATGTCAATCAAAGGACCCGTTGGAACGTTTTTTGGAATGGGATGCCGTGATTTCTTAAGATATCAGAAACCGCTAACAAAAAGCCTTTGCGAATCCGGGAATATTTTAATCCTTCCCTTGCACGCTCGAATAGAAAAAGCAACGACGAGTTCTTTAGTTTTCACCTCTAGAAATCAATTGAATCGTGGCAATTTCAGTCTTAAAAGGCTAATCGTTACCAAAATAACGATATGCCGGTTTGCAAACCTCGCGTGCTCGCGGTATATTAGCACCCAGTTATGAAGTGCTCCCAATTTTTGGAACAGCCCTCTCACTTAGGAGAACCTCTCCTATGAAGAAGAGGCTTTTCGCTTTTTTAGGCTCCTGCGTTCTCCTGCTTGGGGGGCTGGTCGGCATCGCGAACTCAAATGCAGTCGCGACTCATGCCGATGAGGGCGATTCCTATGCAGACGAGAAACTTGTCGACGGAAGCGAATTCTCCGTCAGCATCAGCGCCTCTGCTTTGACGGAGACCTCCCAGTCCTTCAGCTGCACGCTTTCCTCCGTCAAAATCGACGCTTGGAATAATTCAACTCGCTATAACAACGTTTTCTCGCGCATCATTGACGAGCGCTTTATCTCGCTCGACCAAGCCAAGTCCGATGCCCAAACAGCCAAGGAAGAAGCCGAGAGCAGCGGGGTCGAATTCGTCCCCGTCGATTATGAGGCTCGGGTTTATAACATTTCAAACTCCACGAGTTCCACAACCATCGTCCTCCCTCAATACATCAATTACGGTGGCTCCGATCCCCTCTTCCGTCTTCATGTGACCGGCATCGAGAGCAACGCCTGTTATGACGAGAAGACGAGTGAAGTCTCTTATGAGAACATTTCGACCATCATTATCCCAGACGGCTACACCAACATCGCTGAAAACGCCTTACAGGGCGCCAAAGAGGCCGGAGTTGCCATTAAAACGACCTATGCCTCCGCTCCCGAAGGCTGGCTGGACGGCTGGACGGACGCCGAGGTCGAATACGGCTATGAGATCACCTCTTCCGCGGAGGCGAAGATGCTCGACGTCAACACGACGAAATCCACCCAATTTGGCCAAGGGAAAGATTTCATCGTCGGCTACTACGATGAAAGCAATCACGAAAATGACCTTCCCCTGGCCGTCACCTACAACACCTTGGCTAACGATGATAATTCCCTTGTCGACGAAGGCTTGGTCTACTACTGCGATTTGAATTCAACGAATCGTAACTACGATGCCGTCGGCTCTAGCCTAGGCAGTTCGGTCTTGTCCTTGAGCCTGGATCTTTCTATTACCAAAGGATCCCACGTCGATCCTGAATCCCTCGCCTTCCACAATATCTACGAGGCAAAGATCACCGAAGACGAAAATGGCGCACGCACCGTTGCTCCGGATTTAGAAAAAGGCGGCTTCTATGCCGTTCCTAAGCTTGCTTACAGCAATGCTCGCTATCTATCCGACTTCCTTAGCTATGATTTCGGGAAAGTCACAACCTTTGGGGATTACACGATGTTCTCCATCAAGGTGAAGACCAACACCGATGTCTTCCAAATGGTGAATCCTTCGAGCTATCGCAACCACAAAGACGAAATCGTCGCGAATACCCTCAGGGTCCGAATTCTTCTGTCAAACCTCGCCAAAGCCAATTACGAGGTTGCCTATTACGATGAAGACGGCATTCGGCAGGCGAAAGAGATTGCCTTCGGCACTCCGGTGTCGAACGCCGAAATCAAGGATGGGGAGGAGCTTGGCTTCATGCTTAAGAATTCCGACGTCTCCTCTGATTTTTCTTATGACAAGATCGTCTATGTTCGTATCGCCGGGCTTTCCATCAAAGTCGATCTCTATAATGACAAGAAGAATTCCATCACCAACAGTTCCTCCGTTGTAACCCGTTTCGCCTACATCGATCTCCTAGATTCCGCCCAAAAAGAAGCAACTGCCCCGATTAGCATCGGCGCTTATCTGGGCATTAGTTATGGCGTCTATGCCGTCCTCTTCGTGGGCGGATCGGTTGCCTATTACTTCTACGCGAAGAAGAAGTACCGCAACGACGAATTTAAACGCGTCGATGCGAAACGCTTCGTGAAAAAAGCCGCGCGCAACATGCTCGGCTACGCCCTTATCCTCTCCGCAATCCTCTTCATCATCGCTCGCTGGGGGCTCTTCGACAACATCGTGGTTGTCTATAACCCCTTGGACGTCTGGGTCATCGTCTTTGTGATTTGCGGAGCGATCTTCCTTGGTCTAGCAATCCGCGATTTTGTCCTCTTCATCAAGCGCACAAACGAGAACAAAAAGAAAGCCAAACTCCATCTTGACCAAGACACGGTTGAAGACGGGACCAAATAAATAGGAGACAGTTATGGAAATTCGCATTAAAGACTTAACGAAAATCTTCCCTGGAGATGCTAAAAAAGGCATCCACGATACGATTGCCGTCAAAGACATGAGCTTCGTGGTCCCTGACGGCAAACTCGTTGGTTTGCTTGGCCCTTCCGGATGCGGCAAGTCAACGACCCTCTACATGATCTCCGGTCTTCAGACCCCCACTTCTGGCGAAGTCTGGTTCGGCGACCAGGAGGTCACAAACCTTTCCCCTGAGAAAAGAGGCATTGGCCTTGTTTTCCAGAACTATGCGCTTTATCCGCATATGACGATTTACAAGAACATCGAGTTCCCTTTGACGAACCTTAAAGTTGAAGTCCCCCTCGTCACCTTCTTCGATTACGAATTGGCTTATACCTATAACTTAAAAGAGGACGATATCCCCGCGGGCATCAGCAAATCCATTTGCGCCCTTTGCGGAAAGCTAGGCATTGCCAAGAAGCAATACGACGTCAGCACCAAGGCGAATGGGTCGGTTTTGGACATCCACGTTAAGCTCTATTCCGTCACCCCGAACATCAAGGATGCGTTTTTAAAGCATTTTCCTTCGATCATCGATGCGACCATCGTCTCAAACAAGGAGACTCAGGTCTCCGATCCTTTATTCGATTCCACCGTCCGCGCGACCGTGAACCGCATTGGAGAGAAAGAGGTCATCCGCCTCGCCGTCAAAGGCAAGCTCGGAACCCATTTCTCCACGAGCAATATCGACGAGTGCATCACCTCCTTCCGCAAAGCCGCCTCCGCCTTTGGCAAAGTCGAGAACGCGGCCATCGCTAAAACAAGCGAAGGCTATGAGCTCATGTCCACCCTCAATAATGTGAACCGTCGTTCCCTGGATTCTTTAATTGAGGCCGTAAGCAACGCTTTCACCTTCGAAAGGGGCGTCACCTACTCTATCTACCAAGTCAAAGATAAGGAATTTGAGGAGCTCATCAAAAAATCCCTCAAAGAGAAGAAAGTCAAATTCAGCGACTTCAAGCTTTATTTCGACAGGAAGAACACAAAAGTCTATTTCAAACTCAAGGAAACGAAGAAAGAAGACGCGAAAGCAATCCTCGATGAACTCTCTTCTGCCTTGGAGCTAAGCGACCTCAACGTCAATTCCGTCCAAGCCGTCACCCATCGTAAGCTCACAAAAGAAGAGAGGCGCGACATCGTTTATGAGACTGCCAAGCTCGTTCAGGTGGAAGAATACCTCCAGCGCAAGCCCAATCAGCTCTCTGGCGGTCAGCAGCAGCGCGTCGCTATCGCCCGCGCCCTCGTCAAGAAGCCGCGCGTTCTCTTGCTCGATGAGCCTTTGTCTAACCTCGATGCCCGTCTCCGCTTGCAGACTAGGGAGGAGATCCGCCGCATTCAGCAAGAAACCGGCATCACCACCGTCTTCGTCACCCACGACCAAGAAGAGGCGATGTCCATCTGCGATCAGATCGTTGTCATGAAGTTCGGCGTCATGCAGCAAATGGACGCCCCGCAGGATGTCTACAGCAACCCTTCGAACCTCTTCGTCGCCCAGTTCTTAGGCAATCCGCCGATCAATGTTTTCAAAGGTAGAATCGACGGCAAAAAAGTCTATGTCGGGGACGCCCCCGTCCTTGAAATCGAAAACGATTTAGGGCAGAAGAACGTCTATGTCGCCGTCCGCCCGGAAGGATTCGCCTTGGCTTCTAGCGAAGCGAAGAACGCTTTGCCCGCGGAAGTGGAGCAAATCCAAGTCATGGGCAGGGACATCTCTTTGGTCGCAAGGAACGACGATTGCACTAAGCCCACCTTCAAAGTCATCATCTCCAGCGAAGAGATGAACCAAAGCACGAATGTGCGCCTGACTTTGAAGCCCAACAAGACCTTCCTCTTCGATGAGGAGACGGAAGAAAGGATCCGTTTCTAATGTTACTGAGAAGAAGCGAGAATAATTCCTCTACAAGACTAGGCGCGACCGAGCTTTTTGCAGAGGAAAGGCCCCATTATGAAGAGGGGTACAACGAAGAAAGCAAAACGGTCGTGCGCCTCGTCTCTCGCCGCGCGAGCAAAGGCGGCAAGGCTTATAAGACTAGAGGCATCGAGGATATCGCCGCGAGCAACAACTGGAAAGGCTGGCTTTATTTGGCCCCCGTTATTATTTTGGTCGCAATCTTCCTTATCTACCCCCTGATCAACACCATCTTCATTGCCTTCACGGGGAATTACGAGTATGCGACGGGCAAATTCGACTACATGACTTTCGAGAATTTCGCCTACATCCTTGGGCTTAAAGCGAACGCCTCGGGCGGCGTTGAGTTTAACTTCGTCCGTTACGCGATCCCGAACACTTTTCTTCTCGTCGTAATCACCGTCCCGATTTCGATTTTCATCGCCCTTATCATCTCCGTCGCGCTTAATTCCATCCCTTGGTTCAAGAAATTCCTGCAGACGGTCTTCTTCCTTCCTTATGTCACAAACGCCATCGCGGTCGGCATGGTCTTCTCCGTTATCTTCGACAACAACGGCGTCATCAACTACATTTTCAACACCTCGACCACTTGGATTTATGGTGCGGACCGCTGGGTGGCGATGATTCCTTTGACCCTTTACATCGTCTGGGGCAGCATCCCTTTCAAGATCTTGATTTTCCTCTCAGGACTGCAAGGCATTGACAAACAATATTATCAAGCCGCCCAAATCGACAGCGCCCCCCGCCACAAGGTCCTTTGGCGCATCACCGTCCCGCTCCTTTCGCCTCAGATTCTTTACATCATGATTACTTCCTTCATTGGGAGTTTCAAGGAGTACACCCACATCGTCGGCCTGTTCAATGGCCCCGGCACCTTGGGCACAGCGGGCGATCCGAACATGGAGACCATCGTCTATTACATCTATGAGAACCTTTCGACGAACACCTCTTATGCCGCTGCGGCAGCCGTCTTCCTTTTCGTGATCATCTTGGTCTTCACGGCGCTGCAATTCTGGGTCTCGAAAAAGAGGGTCCATTATTAAGGAGAGAGCGAGCATGGAACAAAGCAAAATCTATCCTGATTTCAAAGAAATCCGCGTGAGCGACAACCTGACTCTCTCTTTGGGCGAATCCGGCAAGACCGTGGATGCGATCAAGCGCGCCGAGAAGGTAAGCCACGTCATCATGACGGTCCTCACTTACGCCTTTATCCTGGCTTTAGCCCTCATCGTCGTCTTCCCCTTTTACTGGATGATCATCACTTCCTTGAAGCAAAATGATGAAATCCGAGGGGCGACTCAGACCTTCTTCCCAAGCATCGTCATGTGGAGCAACTACGTCCATGTCTTCCAGGTTTTTGATTTCGGGACTTACATGTGGAACACGATCGTCGTCGCCTTCTTCTCGACGATCGGCACTTTGCTTACCACGATTCTCGCGGCCTTCGCCTTCGCCAGGCTCAAATTCAAAGGGAGGGACGCGGTGTTCGCGATCTTCCTCATGACCATGATGATCCCGGGCGAGATGATGGTCATCTCAAACTACATCACCGTCGCTAGCTTCGGCTGGGTTGGCTCGGGGCAAACTCTAGGGAAAGCCTATTTGGCGATGATCGTCCCCTTCGTCGTCTCCGTCTTCCACATCTACCTTCTCCGGCAAAACTTCAAGCAAATCCCCAATGAGCTCTATTTGGCCGCGAAAGTCGACGGCAAGAGCGATTGGTCCTTCCTTTGGAAGGTCATGGTGCCTCTAGCGGCCCCGACTCTCATTTCCATCACCATCCTGAAGTTCATGGGCACTTGGAACTCCTACGTCTGGCCAAATCTTGTTGCCTCAACGAAGGAATTCCGCCTCATCTCCAACGGATTAAGGTCCAGCGCCTTCGTTGATGTCGACGCGGGCGTCACCGAATATGGCTACCAGATGGCCGCGACGGTCCTCGTCACCGTGCCGCTGTTCCTTCTTTTCGTCTTCTTCCGCAAATACATCATGAAGGGTGTTGGACGCGCCGGCATAAAAGGCTAAAATTCATCTTGGTTCTAAGATTCCTATGGAATCTTGAATATTCAAACGAGAAAGGAAACATTTCATGAAAAAATCGTTGTTGTTCTTCCCTATGGCAGCGGGGCTATTGCTCTCTGCTTGTTCTCCCTCTGCAAATGATGCTGGCTCGGAGTCTCAAGCAGAGTCGCAAGAACCTGTCACCTCCGCCTCCGAAGCAACTTCTTCTAGCTCCTCCTCCGCCGAATCTTCCGACGCTGATGACGGCTATCTGATTAAGGAGAAGACCGAAATCACTTTCATGTCCAACTCCTCCAATGGCGATCTTCTCGATTCCTTCATCGAGAGCTTCAAGAAGATTGAGCCAAACGTGACGGTCACGAACACCAAAGAATCCGCTTCTTATGATGGCGTTAAAGACAAGGTTGTCGAGAACATTGCCATCAAGAACTATCCTGATCTCGTCGTGCTCTACCCGGATGCGATCGGCACCCTTATGGATTATGGCATTGTCGCCCAACTTGATGACTATATTGACAATGAGAGCTATGGCTGGAGTGAGGATGATCTCGATGACTATATCCCCGCTTACCTCACCGAAGGCAAGGAATACACCGTCGAAGGCACCTACTCCCTCCCTTTCGCCAAATCCACCGAAGCCATGTTCTATAACAAGGGAGTTTTGATTGGTCTCGATCTTTCGAGCATCGACGCCACGATTAATGGCGGCAAAGCTCTCACGGAGGATTACATCAACAACCTCACCTGGGACGAGCTCTTCG
The DNA here is from genome assembly GCA_963658395.1 of Lachnospiraceae bacterium. Taxonomy (GTDB): domain Bacteria; phylum Bacillota_I; class Bacilli_A; order RFN20; family CAG-826; genus Alloenteromonas. The sequence continues at coordinate 14,131 of CAVKPZ010000023.1, forward strand.
ACAAGCTTTGCCCCGCGATCATGACTTATAACGATAACCTTGATGACGATCACAAGATTCTCAAGGACAATGGGACCTACACCAAAGCCATCTTCGGCTATGATTCCGACGATAACTTCTTCATCACCCTCGCCGAGCAATATGGCTATGGCTATACGAGTGTTGACCCCGTCACCGGCGAAGGAAAACTTCTCTTCAACATCGATGATATCGATAGCGATGGCGATGGGAAGAACGACACCAACGGCATGAAGCAGCTCATCAAGAAGTTCAAAGGCGCCTATGACAAAGGCTATCTCTTCACCAAAGGCTCTTCCAACGGCGGCAACTACACAAATTATTCCTTTACCGCTGATTCCGCGCTCTTCACCATCGGCTCCACCGGCGGGCTTAAATACCAAGTCGCCTCTGATGGCCACCTTGATACCGCGGTCGCTCGCATTCCTCAGGCTCCCGCTGGCCAAGGCCATAAGAAAGCGATCATCAATCAGGGTCCTTCAATCTGCATCTTGGACCATGGCGACAGCAACCGCACCCTTGCCTCCTGGCTTTTCTATAAGCACATGACGAACTCCACCAACTCCCTCCGTTGGAGTGCCGAGACCGGCTATTCGCCCATCCGCTACAGTTCCATGGAATCCGCTGACTATCTCGATATCATGGACGAGAACGGCAAGACCGCGGGAAGCCTCGACATGGTCAAAGCCCGCGTTGCCTCTTACGTCGCTAGAAAAGACGTCTCCGACTATCTTTATACCTCCCCCGTCTTCAAGGGCAGCGATGAAGCGAGAGAACAGGTTGGCTCGATCGTGACCACGGTCTTCACTACTGAAACCGCCAAAGTCACCGACGAGTTCATCAACACGACGTTTGCCAAAGCCGAAAACGAAGTTAAAACCAAAATGTAATCGTCGCTAGGCAACTAGCTTCTTAGGAGATCCGAAATGAAACCAGTCAACAAATTATTCTTCCTCTGCGTGCCCGTCGCGCTTGCGCTCTGCGCCTGTTCGCCTGCGTCCACGCCAGAAGATAGCAAGACGAGCGCTTCTCCGGAATCCTCTTCCACCGACTCAAATTCTGAAGCGACGGGGGGCATCGCTAAGCCCTCCGCCACTTCGGTGAGTTTCTCTTTCTGGACGACCTTCGGACAATCCAACGGCGAAGCCGTCAGCAAGATGGCGGAGAATTTCTCCAAGATCGTCAAAGAAAAAGAAGGCGTGGACCTTTCTATTTCCATTGAATATCAAGGCAGTTACGACGACATTGAGGGCAAGATTACCAAAGGCTTCTCTGCTGGTGATACGCCTACCATGGCAATCGCCTATCCTGACCACGTTGCGAACTATTTAGACAAAAGCAACGGCTCCTTCGTCTATAAACTTGACGATTATATCAACGATCCCAACATTGGCTTTGGCAAGCAAAGCTATTTGGGAGACACTTCTAGCAATGGCAAAGCCGTCTATGATGCGGATGACTTCGTGACTACCTTCCTTGATGAAGGCAAGCACTTTGCCAAAGAAGGCACCTATACCCTGCCCCTTATGAAATCCTCGGAGGTCATGTTCTACAACAAAGCCGCCGTCTATAACGCGGTGAAGATTTATAAGCCCGATATGCTTTCCAATGACGCGATTGATGAGTACGTCGCGAACATGTCTTGGGATGAGCTGCTTGAGCTCGCTGAGGTCGCCAAAAACAATAAAGACAAAGTGCTGGGCTCCATGAAGACCCCGATTTGGTACGACAGCGACTCCAATTTCATGATTTCCAAGATGTACCAAAACAACATTGGGTACTCTTCTGTGGGAAGCGATGGCAAAGGCAAAATCGATTTCGAGGACGGCGAGAACCGCGCCAAGACCGAAGCTCTCATCAAGGAACTCAAAAAGAATTATGACGATGGTCTATTAACCACGAAGGGCGTGGAAAAAACGTATGGCTCTGACGCCTTTAAAAAAGGCGAAGTCATCTTCGAAGTCGGCTCCAGCGGAGGCACCGGCTACAATAGCCCGGAAGGCGGCTCCATCGACGTAGGCATCGTCAAAGTGCCCGCGAGCAACAACAATCCCCTTTATGTCTCCCAAGGCCCGACGCTCACTTTCCTCAGGTCTAGCGCTTATAGTCAGCAAGACAACGACGCGAAGATGTATTATGCGTGGCAATTCGCGAAATACCTCACCAATCCTGATGTGAACGTCTATCTTTGCATCTATGGGTCGGAGGGCTATCTCCCCGTGCGCTATAGCGCCTATGAGACCGCGAATTACCTCGCCTTCATGGAGGATGGAGAGATCTACGCGAAAAGCGCCGAAGTCCTAATCGACGACATCGACGGCCACTATCTGAATTCTTCGGTCTTCGTCGGCTCCGCGCAGCTCCGCGATCAAATCGGCGGCGTCCTCACCCAGATTCTCAAAGGCACTAAGACGAACGTATCCGAAGCTCTCGACGACGCGATTTCGTACACGAAGACCTTCATCAATTAGGAAGGAGAACTAGAATGAAATATCTAAACAAGAAACTGCTTCTGGCCTTAGCTTGCCTTAGCTTCGGCCTCACTAGCTGCGCTGCTAACCCCGCGCAAAGCGATGATGAGTCTAGCCCCGCCGCCACTGAGTCAACGGCCTCTGAAGATGAGTCAACGGCCTCTGAAGACAAAAGCTCCGAATCCAGCAACGACCCCGGCGAGTTCATTGACTATGCAAGCAATGGCGCCGTCCAATTGAAACTTGATTACGCTGGGCATTCCTTCTGGACGGATGGCATTGAGCAAGTGACTTTATATAAGACCATTGATGGGGACACCGCTCATTTCACCACCTCTTCAAAGAACGCGGCCGGGGAAAGCCTCCTCAAGGCTCGTTTCTACGGCATCGATACCCCTGAGTCCACCGGCAAAGTCCAACCTTGGGGCAAGCCCGCTTCCAAATACACCTCGGGCATTTTGAACAACGCGGCGAAGAACGGCACGATCGTCATCTCCTCCCCCGCGGATTCTTATACTGCCCCTAGCGCCGATTCCACCGGTTCCCGCTACGTCTCCCTTGTCTGGGTCAACGAAACCAAGAAGAACGCCCCATATGACGAATTGAAACTGTTGAACCTCATGATCGTCCAGAACGGCTATTCCTGGGTTAAGAACGTTTCCGACATCCCAGACTACGTGGATACCTTCTACGCGGCTGAAAGCCAGGCGAAGAACTGGAAACTCAACCTTTTCAGCGACGAGGACGACCCAACCTTCAACTACGGTGGGTATGAGAACGTCTCTCTCCTTGACATCAAAAACGAGGTGGTTGCCCATCTTAAGGATGAGAGCCACGAGAACGCCTTCAACAACGTCAAGGTGAGGGTCCAAGGCACCGTCGCGGGTTATGCGAGCCACATCGTTTACATCCAGGACTACTGCTCTTACGTGAATGATTCCGGCGAGCCGCTTTATTATGACGATGAAGGCAACTCGATTTATCAAGACAAGATCGATGCGGGGATTCTCGGCGAATACGCGGGAATCAACATCTTCGTTGGCATGTCCGCGATCCCGTCCAAATTCACCACCGTCGGCAACTACATCCAGGTCTCCGCGCTCGCTCTAGAAAGCGATTTCGGATTCCAGCTCACCTCAGGCACTTTCCCGACCATCTCTTATGACGAGAATGACGCGCAGCTGCTCATCCGAGCCGCGGACAACACTGAGGAGCATAAGCTCTATACCTTCGAATACACATCCGCTGAGCTCACCCAAGTCGTCAAGAGCAGCAACTACGAGTCCCTCAATTGCCGCGTTTCCGTGACCGACGCCGTCGAAGTCGTCGGCGGCTATGATTCGGACAGCGCGCATGGCCTCTACATCAGCAAGGATTACAGCGACTGGTCGGTTTATTTCTCCTTCAACTATCAGCCCGACCCGAGTGATACCGCGCTTTATTGGACCACTTATTCCAAATTCGTCGGCGAAAGCTTCTATTTCTCCGGCGTCTTAGGCACCCATACGACCACCACGGGCAAGAACAGGCTCAATATCTATCCTTCTAAGTCGAGCGACATCGTTTGGGCAAGCAAAACCTCGGAGGCAGCTTGATGTATTGCACCCATTGCGCCAAGCATATCGACGAAAGCAAAATCGAGGCGAAGCATCCTTCCTATTCGCCAGAGGTCGAAATCGCTTCTGACGCGAAGCTCGCTTATGTTTGCCCTCGCTGCGGGCATCTCATCCACGAGGATTTAGACGAAAGCGAAGTCAAATCGCTTTCGCAAGCCGCGCACGCCCAGATTCAGCGCGCGAGAAACTATTTCGCCTCAGGCATGGGCTCTTTGTCCATCGGGACGATCGCCCTGATCCTTTCGATTCTGTTTCTTTTCCTGGCTAAAAAGCCATCGAACCAATATCAGCTTGTGACAAGCTGCGCGGAGTTCTACGTCTTTGTAGTGCTCCTCATCCTTTCGGTTATTCTCCTCGTCGGGGGAAGTATATTACTCGCTCTTGGAATCATCCGGGGCAAGAGGAACACTTCTCTTCTAAAGGATATTAACAACCGGACCTTCGTACAGTAAGTCCGGATACTGTCGTTACATTGGGAATAGGAGGAATTTATGAAGAAATCGTTTATCCCATTAACCGCCCTCGCGCTATTCGCGCTTGTCTCGTGTGGCAATAACACCACGGACGCTTCTAGCAGCTCCAACGTTGAGCCGACCACTTCGGAAGCCACCAGCGACGAAACCATCAACTCGGTTACCATCACGAACAAAGATGCGCTTACGGCCGAATGGTACGTTGGCAACGCCGACCGCACTATGAACATCACGCTTGATCCGGCTGGCAACGTCAATTCTTTGATCAACAAAGGCGCCGTCAAGATTGTTTCCTCTAACACCAATGTCATCACGGTCGCCGGCAGAGTTTTGACCGCCGCTGGCGCTGGCAAATCCACCATCACCGTTACTTATGGTGACAAGAGCGATTCCGTTGAAATCGAAGTCAAGGCTGAGCAAACCGCCATTGATGAATATGGCACCGTTCACGCGGGCACCGTCGCCGATCCTTTAGATAATGAAGACGCCATCAAAGTCGCGAAAGCCACTGGTACCACCGCGACCACGAAGTATTACTACGTCAAAGGCACCGTCGCCTCTTTTCGCGACGCTCCTAGTTCCTATGGCAATGTCTCTTATTATTTGACCCCCGCTGCCAAAGACGGAGAAAAGTTCCTCGTTTTCCGTGCGACCCTCGTGGATGGAGGAAGAGTCACCGAGAATGATATCTGGGTCGGTGCTGTCGTCACCGCCAAAGTCAAGATCGTGAACTACAACGGAAACACCCCCGAGACCAATCAGGGCGGCGAAATCACGAGCGTCGAAGGCACGAAGCCCACAACCCAGACCATCGAAGCGACCGTTGCAGAAGCTCTTGCTGCTTGCAAAGCGCTTGATGCGAATACTGCTTCCACCGATAAATACATCATCACTGGCTACATTACTGCTGTTACTTCCTCTGGCTTCTATATGGGCGATACTAAAGGCAAGATCACCCCGACCAACGATGATTTCTTGGTCTATGGCTGGTCTGGCGACACCGCGGAAAAGTGCACACTCAACGCCAAGGTTAAGGTGACCGCCACTCTCAAGCACTACCAGTCTTCTTCCGACGAAACGAAATACAACTATGAGACCGCGACCATCAATTCCGTCGAGATCCTCGAAGAAGGCGATGCTCCTGTCACCATTGAATCCATCAACGTCGCTACCGCAATCACGAAGGCCAATGCTCTTGCTAACGGCGCGACCTCCGAAGCCCAATATGACATCACTGGCTATGTCATTTCTGTGGATACTGACTATTCCACCCAGTACAAGAACATGAGCATCACTATCGCTGACACCACCGATGCCACGACTGGTCTCACTGTCTTCCGCGTTAAAATTGGCGATGGCATTGCCTATTCCAAAGTTGTTCCCGGTGCCAAAGTCACGATCCGTGGTTATCTCCAGAAATATGTTTCTGGCGAGACCGTCACTCCGGAACTCGTTTCTGGGACCATCACTGCTTTGACTGAAGCCGTCACTCCTGACACTCCGGAAGATCAGACCATCACTGCGACGGTTGCCGAAGCGCTCGTTGCCGCAAAAGCTCTTGCTAAAGGCGCCACTTCAAGCAATACCTACGTCATTACTGGTTATGTGGCGAGCATTTCTTCGTCCTGGTCTTCTAAATATGGAAATATGACTTTTAAGATGTCCGATATTTTGGACGACTTTGACGCTTCATTCGTCGCCTTTCAAGTTAAATGCACAGAAGAGGTTTCCAAAACCATCATTGCTGGTGCAAAGGTTAAAGTTACCGGCAAATTGACTAACTACAATGGAACGACTTTTGAAACCGTTGGCAGCGGCGCCGCAAGCGTTGAACTTGTTGAAGCTGCTGCCACTGCAGTTGATGCCAAACTTGCCTCCGAAACTATTGATGTGGGCGCTACTTCTCAAATCACCGTCACCGCTCAAAAAGACGTTACTTTTGCCTATTCTTCTTCTAACACAGATATTGCCACCGTTGACGAAACCGGTCTGGTGACTGGCGTTGCGGAGGGTGAGACCACGATCGTCGTTACCGCTAGCACTGGTCGAAAAGCCATTGTTAAAGTGACAATTGTTAAACCGCTTGCGGACGGTGAAACGAAAGCCGTTTGGACCGTTTCTGCGGATGATGGACTTCCCACTGCTGACACCACTACTGAGGTTTCTTTCTCTGCTGCCGTTGGGACGAGCACAATCTCCTTTGGCGGGACTCACGTTCGTAGCTCATCATTTGGCGGTGAAACTTTCTTGATGATGCAGTCCAAACCTGACACCAGTAAAAACACTGGCGGCTCCTCCTATATTTACTCCAAGGACGCGATGCCTGGCACCATTAAGTACATCACCATTAAAACCGGCGCTAACGCTTCCGTTTCTGCTAAATATGAAGTAAGTTTTGGCGCTTCCGCTTTGTCTACCATCACCACCAACGAAGGCACCAATGTTACACAAGGTGCCATGCACACTTGGGATTGTGCTGTTGTGGATGCGACCTATTTCCAAATTGCGTCTACCAACTCTAAAGCTAATGGTCAGATTGTTTCTGTCACTGTTGTCTACGCTGCCTCTACCGTTTCCGCTTAATCGCTAAGTGATCATTGATTAGGACTGCCTTCGGGCGGTCCTTTTCTTTCGCTTCTTTCGGTACTGCGTTAATATTCTTCTCGTGGAAGAATTGGCAGAAAAAACAAATCGGGACGTGGATATCTTCCCTCTTAGCAAAGGGAAACGAATCGTGGCATTCCTCGCGGATTTCGCTCTTCTTTTCATTGTCTCCTTTGGCTTCTTCCATTTGGCATTCTTTCCAATCGTGAGCGCGGCCACGAACCTCGAATCCTCGCAAAGCGAATATCAGGAAGCAATGAAACAAAGAGACGGGGTTCTCTATGAGAATAAATTGCTTTTCTACAATGAGACGGAAAGCGACGCGAATCCTTCTTCTTTCTCCAAAAACCTCACTTATACCTGCAATCGTTACCTGTGCTATCTAACGGGGAACTCCACGATTAATTATGATGTCTTTTATAACTACTACGTTGGGGTTAGAAACGACAACGAAGGCTATCTATCTTTGTTGAAACTAAAGGATACCGCGACTTCGTTCTTTGATTTTGATCTCGCCCCCGCTTTGAAAACGAAATACGTGGAGGAGTTCTCCCCGTACTTCGAAGAAGGGAACTCCCCTTCGAAGCAGGGAGAGGAAGATTATTCAAAATTCCAAAAGGAATTCTTCTTGCCCTCTTATTCCTCTTTGATTGAGGATGTGAAGAAGAACGATCTTTTCTATAAAGGCATCTCCTATAAGAATGAGCAAGCGATCGTGGATGCCTATTCTTATAAATCGAACCTCGTTGTCTGCCTCTGCGCGGGCGGGGCTTATCTCACCTCTCTTCTCCTATTGGAGATTGTTGTCCCTTTGATTTCAAAGACCAGGAAGACCTTAGGGCTTATCTTCTTGAAAGAAGAGAGGGTGGACTCCCAAAAACTCCTTCCTCTTAAACGCAGGAAACTTCCTTTGACCGCCCTGTACTCTTTCTTCTTCTCCGCAGGTTTCTTGTTTCTTTTGCCTTGGCCGGTGGTGAGTTTCAATGAGCTCTTCTCTTTGCCTGCTTTGTGGATTCTTTCGTTGATCTCCATCTTGCTAGATCTCGTATCTTTAGTGTTTTTGCTCATCGATAAGTTCGATCGTTCCATAAGCGATCTCCTCACTTTGACATCCTTTATCGATGAGGAATCCATGGATGCGATTTACCGCGCGAAAGGGTATGGTGATTAAGCATGTACCAGCCGCATTATGAGATTCATTACACCTACCCGAAGTTTCATCGGAGGGTCTTTGCGAACCTTTTGGATTTCCTTTGCTTCGCTTTGTGCTTCGCGCTTCTTTTCCTTGGCACCAGAGCCATCACCACCCTGATGCCAGGATACGTGGAAAGCGATAACGAATTACTTGCGATCCGCAAAGACAGCGGCCTATATCACGTGGATGGGAAGGATTCCGTGGACATCGTCTCCTATCTAAGCGAAGACAGCAATGGGTACACGGGATACGCGAAGATGAGCCTTGCGGAGAATGCGATCAATACTTTCGTCGCCTACGTTGGCGACAAATCGGGGGAAGAGGCTAGACGCACCGTCCAAAACGATTATGACGAGTGGCGGCTTGATACTTCACTTACTTATGAAGGGGTTAGCTACTTCGTAAAGGATAATGAGGGAAACATCGTTAGGAACAAAGATGCTTGCAAGGCCGATAACGAAGCCTACTTCAAGAACGCTTACGGCAAGTACATTGATGGTCGCTGCCAGGGATATCTTTTGACTTTGGTGCCTAGGTATCTAGAAGTCACCCGTTTTGAATCCAACATCCTCCTGTTCGTGGAAATCCCCGTTGCCTATCTTGCCGCCGGCATTCTTGTTTATTTAGTCCCTCCTTTATTCTTCAAAAATGGAAGGATGACCTTAGGAAAGTTCGCTTATCAGATCGGCTTATGCGACTCAAGATTGCTTTCCTGCACCTGGAAACGTTATTTAGCGAGGTGGTGCATCTTTTTCTTTGGGGAACTTTTTTTGTCTTTATTCACCTTTGGCATCCCTTGCCTGATCTCTTTCACCTTGATGGCCTTCTCCAAGAAGAAACAAGGATTCCCAGACTACATGCTGGGTCTATTTGAGGTGGATCTAAGCCATGATAAGCTCTATCGGAGCTACGAAGAGATTTCCGTGGATGGGATTGACGGAGATAAGAAACCCGTGGATTTTAAGCCTACGTACGAAGACTGACAAACCACTAACAAAGTAGGGAAAAGCAAATAAAAGGTGACAAACGAACTCTTTGTTCCAGAGAAACTTCTGGTTTGTAGGAACATAGATTCAAATAGACGTATTCCCCGATCGCCTTCAGATTCTCATCCCGTCCCCTTTGATTGATAAACGGATTATCGAAAAGGAGAAGAACCTATCTTCTTTGGACCTTCCTTGCCGCAATCCCCTTTTTAAGAAGGTTTTCAATCTATTAGGCATCTTGCCTGTGAGCCATTCCGCCTTCGAAGACATCGTGAAAGCGTTAGGGACCCGCAACACAGCTCATTTTAGAAACACAATCCTGGGCTTGGTGAAGAAGGGCTACTTAGGGCACAGCTACTATGAGCCATTCCTATATCACAGCAAGGAGCATATGGTCGGGATAAAACCCTGATTATCCTAGCGAAAACGGCGTTTTCGCGGCCATTTTGGGCGACGTAAGTTGCCAAAGTGATTTCCGTTTTTAAGCGGCGAACCCGATTCGGCTAATT
>CAVKPZ010000024.1:0-5779 GCA_963658395.1 Lachnospiraceae bacterium
CCTCTGTAATTACTGCCACCGACCTTGTCGATCTCATCGAGCAGGAAGACGGGGTTGACGGTCCCTGCTTTGGTCATGCCTTGGATGATGCGTCCGGGCAAGGAGCCGACGTAGGTGCGGCGATGCCCTCTGATCTCAGCCTCATCGCTTATGCCGCCTAAACTCGCCTTGAAGAATTTCCTCCCCAAAGCTCTGGCGATCGACCTCCCGAGGGAGGTCTTGCCGCATCCCGGGGGACCATAGAAGCAAAGAATCGGGGCTTTGAGGTTCCCCGTCATCTTCTTGACGGCCAGGTATTCGATGATGCGCTTTTTTACTTTCTCTAGGCCATAGTGGTCCTCATCAAGGACTTTCCGGACGTTGTTGAGGTCCTCGTTGTCCTCGCTCTTCTCGAACCAAGGCACGTTCATGATGGTCTCGATGTAGCTCATGATGAGCGAAGCCTCCAAAGAGGACTCGGGCATCATCTCGTAACGATGGAGCTCATGCTTGACCCTGGCTTTGATGTTTTCCGGATAAGGGTTCTTCTCGAGCTTCTCCTTGATGCTCTCCTCATCCTTGCTCCCGTCTTCGCCAAGTTCTTCCTTGATGGCTCTCATCTTCTCGCGGAGGTAGTAGTCTTTCTGCGACTTCTCGGCGCTTTGCTGCACCTTGTCGTTGATCTTCCTGTCCACTTCCACCATCCCCTTGAGGGAAGCGATGAAAGAGAGCACCATATCGATTCTTTTCGTCAAAGAGGTCTCGGCGAGGAGCTGTTCCTTCTGCTCGTTGCTGAGCGGAAGGTAATTGGCCAAAGTGTCGGGGACGTCATCGAATTCCACCCCGCTCTTGCTGAGCTGGCTGAGGGCGCTTCGGTTAAGCCCTTTGCAAAGGTCGGGGCTGGACCCGAGGGTCTCTAGGAGCTCTTTGACCTTGGCTTGCTCCTCGCTCTTGTCGCCATGGACGGTTTCAAGGAGGACCGCCTCGGCGCAGGGGGAGTCCCCGAGGACGACTTTGGTGAAGCGAGCCCTTTTCATCCCGATCACCCTCACGCGGGTGCTCTTCTCGTTTTTGGAATAGCTGATGATGCGGCAAAGCGTGCCGAAGCCATAAAGGTCTTCGGGCTTGGGATTATCGACCTTGGCGTCTTTCTGAGCGACCACGAAAAGAAGCGAATTGGTCTGCTCTTTCGCATCGTCGATCGCCTTGACGGAGAAACTTCTCGCCGCGTCGATCTCCTCGCTCATGTTTGGGAAGACGACGAGCCCCTTCGTGACGAGGAGGGGCAAAGTCAGATTGTCATTATTCTTAAGGGGACTATTTTCTGGCATGGATGGTCCTTTCTAGCAATCTTATTCAATGAGTGCTAGCGGAATTATAAGACTCGTTTTAGCACTGTCAAGGCGAGATTGCTAATTTCGCCTTGTTTCCTTACGCCTTTTTAGGCGAGAAAACCCGCCAAGGAGGCGGGTTTGTTTTCAAAGAGCAGGTCGTTTATTTGTCCTCGGCCTTCTTGGCTGCGGGCTTTTTGGCTGCGGGTTTCTTCGCGGCGGGCTTTTTGGCGTCACCACCGTCTTTTTCCGCTTTCGGGGCGGCTTTCTTAGCCGTGGCTTTCTTCTCCGGCTTGGCTTCGGAAACGCCGTTATTGGCGAGAATCCATTCGCGGATTTTGCGGCTGCGGATGGACTCGCGGTAGTTCTCGAGGTTGCCGAGGGCTTTCTTGACGTCTTCGATGCCCATCTTGTAGGTGTCGGCGAGCTTGGCGATCTCGGTGTCGAGCTCGGCGTCGCTCACGTCGAGGCCTTCCTTGTGGGCGAGCTCTTGGAGGACGAGATATTGGGTGAGGCTCGCTTTCGCGCTCTCTTTGAGTTTGGCCTTGAGGTCATCCTCTTTCTGGCCGGTGATCTCAAGATACTGCTCGAAGGTAAGGCCGTTGCTTTCGACCTGCTTCTTGGTGTTCTCTTCCTGGGTCGCGGCTTCCTGGGCGAGGATCGAATCGGCGATCTCGACGGAAGAACCCTTAACAATCTCCGCGACGAGGGCGTTATAGTAATCCTCGTCGGCCTGGCGGGCTTTATTCTCGGCAAGGGCCTTCTTCTGGTAGTCCTTCATCGCCTCGACGGTCTCGACGCCCTTGATGCCGAAGTCTTTGACGGCTTCGTCGCTGAGGACGGGGATCTTCTTCTCTTTGATCTCGTGGATCACGCAATGGAAGGTCGCGGGTTTGCCGGCGAGCTCCTTCACGTATTGCTCGGGGAAGGTGATGTTAACATCTTTGGAGTCTCCGCTTTTTACGCCGATCAGGGCATCTTCGAAGCCGGGGACGAAGGAATTGCTCCCAAGCTCCAGCTCATAGTTTTTGGCGCTGCCGCCGTCGAATTCCACGCCGTCCATCTCGCCGGCGAAGTCGAGGACGACGGTGTCGCCTTTTTTCGCCTCGTGGTCAACGACGACGAGGTCGGCGGAATTCTCAAGGCGCTTGGCGATGGCGTCTTCGATCTCTTTCTCGGTGACCCCTTCGACTTTCTTCTCTGCGGTGAGGCCTTTGTGCTCGCCAAGAGAGACGTTCGGGAAGAGGGTGACGGTGAACTTCACCTGAAGCTCGTCTTTGCTGAGCTTGGTGATTTCAAGGTCGGGGCGGGAGAAGGGTTGAATCTTGTTCTCGTAGAGGAAGGTGCCATAGACGTTATTGAGAACCTCGTCGATGGCCTCATTGAAGATCTGGGATTGCGAAACGCGCTCACGAAGATACTTCTCGGGGGCTTTGCCCGGGCGGAAGCCTTTGACGGTGACGTGAGAGGCGAGCTTCTTGAACGCTTTTTCCTGAGCGCTTTTCCAGAGGTCTTTCTCGACGTCGCAGACGCCTTCGATTTTGCCTGTTTCAAGGGTTTTGATAGTGGATTTCATACGTGTTTCCTTATATTCAGCGTGTATTAATATACTCTATCCTTTGGATAGTTCAAAACACTTTTTTAAAGGCCTTAGAGAAGGGGCTTTTAGGGCGGGGCCTCCCCTGTTTCTAAATGAAAAAGACCTCGTCGCCACGCATCTTTTTTTGGATCGTCTTTCGATTTCCTGTCGAGAAGTCCGGACAAGGAGACTTTCAAAAAAAGCTTCCTTTCCCAAGACACTAAGTTTAAGCAAGCGGGACGAGACGAAAACAAAGTCCGTAAGAGGCGTTCCGCTCTGTTCTTCCAGGCGAGCTGAAAGAAATCATCCTTTGCTAGGATGCGACGGAGAATGGCCTAAGCAAGTTCCTAGAGGATTCAAGTGCAAGCTCTAGCCCGCTCAGTCCCGGAGAACATTTATCGGGACGACATGAATGCCGTCTTCACGCGTCGAGGCGTGGCCGCACGCGGTCAATATCATGCAAAAAGAAGGGTCCTTTTGGCCGTTTGCGGCGATTCTAGTCTTCAAAAGTTTAAGCCTTTCGGCGCCGTAGTCTATCGACTCTTGGCTCCCTTCTTTGATTTCCACAAGGGCGTAGTTGCCATTCTCCAAATGAATCACCGCATCGCATTCAAGGCCATTCCCGTCCCGAAAGTGCCTGATTTCGCCACCTAAAGTTCCTGCATAAATCGAAAGCTCTTTAACGGCGAAATCTTCGAAGAAAAAGCCAAAGGTTTTCGGGTCGTTCATCAAGTCCGACGGGGATAGGCTCAAGGCCCCGGCGGCGATTGAGGTGTCAACGAAATGTCGTGTTGGGGTGCTGATGATCACGGTTTTGCTTCGGAAATTCGGATTCCAAGCTTCCAGATCTTTCAAAATATACAGATCGTTTAATGCGCGCAAATAATCGTCCAGCGTCTCTTCGCTTATGCTTCGGCCTTCGTGGCTGCTTATGTCGTTCAGAATCGTTGATTTTTTTGCCTCGGTCGATATGTTTCGCGCATAGCTACGCAGTATTAGCCGAAAAAGTTCAGGTTTCTTATTCCGGAATTTTTTGTTTTTTGAGTTCTCGAAATTGAAAAGGGTCGAATAATAGTTTTTAGTGATTTTAAGGGCGCGATCCCGATCTTGCCCCATTGCCACTGCCATCGGCCAGCCCCCGCGGCAAATGTAGAAAGCCGTGTCTCTCAAACCATAGCCCTCATTCAGCGCGCTCACTCGGGGCTTGCCATTAAAAAGATCCCTCAGCGAGACCGCCCCCTTGGATTCCTTCGATTCAAATAGGCTCATAGGCCGCATTGGAATCGTGACGATTCTTCCGGCGCCGGAATGGTATATTTCATCCATGTCCGCAGGGGTCGAACTGCCCGTGAAAATAAACTGGCCGAGTTTTTCCTCGCGACGATCAACCTCCGACCTCGCGACGTTCCAAAGGTTGGGGACATTTTGCCACTCATCCACCAATCTCGGCGTGGCCCCGTTCAAAGCCTCTCTAGGGTCGGCGCTAGCGAACTGAATGATGGAGGCTTCATCCAATGCGATTTTGCTTTTCGCGAATCGGCTGCTTGTTTCAGTTTTGCCACAAAACTTTGGGCCCGCCACAACCACCACGCCAGAGGTCTCCAAAGCTAGTTCAATATCTTTTTCAATGTATCTTTTCAAATATTCCATGGCTTTATTTTTACACAAAATTTATCTTTCGCCAATATCTTATCTTTTTTAGATTTTTCCCCCATTCCTTTTACACGTTTTCCGGCATTTCTTTTACTTAGTTTTCCCTTGTTTCTTTTAGGAAAACAACTAAAAAAAGCCCCTTCAAAGATCCGCGGTCTTGAAAGGGGCGAAAAATCCTTCGCTTCAAGAAAGGGGCGGATGCTTCTCCAAAATTTCCTTGAAGCGCTGCTTCTCTTTGTTGGCGAGATCGGAGGCATAAGCCTTCTCCGCCTCCTGCCCGAGGTATTCTTCCCCGAGCATGATTACCGCGTCCATCTCGAAGGGAGGGAGGCCTTCCTTGAAGGGGAAATCCGGATAGGAGGCGAGGGCGATCTCGTCGAGGATGTGGATGGAGGTTTCCGCTAAAGAAGAGTCTTTCAGGCTCCTTAGATGCTCCCGGATTTCTTTGTAGTTCTGCTCATCAAAAGGCGAGATTAGCTCGCTAGGGCGCACCATCCGGACTTTCTCCCCGTCGATGAAGCAGACGTTTTTCGGATAGCCCAAGGCGACGAGGACCTCCAAGGCGAAGATCTTCACGTCGTGATGCATCGAGCCGGAGAGGATGTTCTTGATCTCCTCTTCATACCCCTCCTTCTTCTTGTTCCCGATTTGGGAGAGTGCCCCCAAAACCGCGTAAGGGTCGTTGCTTTTTAGCAGCACATTCAAATCTTTCGTGTGGTCCGCCCCTTGCAGGAGATAGTCCTTTTCCTCCGCGCGGATCCTTTTTGGGGCTTCGCGTAGGGCTTCCTCCACTTCCTGGCCGACATAAGGGAGGTTGCTGAAATAGTCGAGGTCCTCATAGGCCTCGTCGAACTGGTTCAAGGCGAAGCGGAGCTCGAAGTCCGCGCGCATTGTCATCAAAGGCCGAGTCTTAAAAAGAGCCTCCCTATTTTCAAGCAAAGTCGAAAGAGCCTCTTCCCTCTTCCCCATCTCGATGTAGGTCGAGATGCGAAGGAAAAGGTCCTTCGGCTCTTTGCTCTCTTTGGTTAATTCGAGGACTTCCTCGTATTTGCCCTCTTCGAAAAGATCATTGATTTTCTGCATGGGTCAATTCTAAAGGGACAAGGCCGATTTCGAAACTTTTTTCTTATAATGAAGCGAGCCGCCTTGCGTGTATTAGCGACTTGACCAATTACCAAGATTTTCCAACCATCATGGCAAAAGGCGATTTTGAGATTGAAGTTCGACGGCACAGCCC
>CAVKPZ010000024.1:5845-22689 GCA_963658395.1 Lachnospiraceae bacterium
TCGACGGCAGAGCCCTCTTCGACTTCCTCTAGCAGACCTAGGAGCGAGGAAAATCAGTCGTTCCTTTTGACCTGCAGCTTTTCCAAGCCATGCCTCAAAGACTTCTTGCGCTTCGGGCAATAGACGAAGGCATGACGTCACCAAGGGCGATAGCCCAAGTCACTTTGCGCGTTCCCGCATCACTCGTATTTGATGCATTTGACAGAATCGCACGTTACCGCCGCTTTTAATGTTTTGACGTGTTTCGTTTAATGCTTTTGACGAAAATAATTTTATAGTTTTGACGAAATCCCCTTAACTCTTTTAGGTGTCAATAAAAAAGCGTTGGCGTATTAATCCAGGCGCTGTCGATCTTTTCTGCAAGTTCCGACAGGCGCTTCTCATAGCCTTTGAAAAGTTTATCGTTTTCTCGGCAGTAATCGACGTGTCCATACCCGGCTGGAAATCATTGCCTCGCCGCACATTTTGCTTATCTCCGCGCAGACCTTCACCTTTCAAAGAAAGGCGAAAACGGGTCGATTCTGACTGAATCCTCTGTGATTTTCGGTTTGGTGCCGTTAGGCATAAGGCTTCCCATCTCCAAGGTTTCTCCTTCTCTATCTTGTGGGATGGCATCACCTCCCATTGGTCAGGGAGAAGGTTCTCACGCAGGCGATGCATTCCCGTCTCAGCAGCTTCCCCCTCTTTACATAGGAGATGACATTGGCCGACCCGCGCCGCGAGCGTCTAAATTCGTTGCACATAAAAAAGTTCCTTTCTGGAGCAAGGGCGGCCACCGGGGAAGGAGTTCTGCTAGACAAATCGTCCCAGCGGCTGTCCTGCCATCAACCTAGCGCTTTGGTTGTATGCCGGACGTCTGAAAGAAAGTTTCAAAACTCAGGCCTTTTGTACAGACATCCATTTCTTTTTTGAGCGTTGATCAGGCGCTTCGACTTTGATCATAAAGCGGCAGCTCGGCTCCGAATTTGCAAGCCCATTTCACCCATTGCTCGACAAAATCCAAGGTGAAGGCGATATAAGGCGTGCAATCGCTGAAATTAAAGATAAAAATTGCCATGGCTTCTTCATCATAATCCATTTTTTCTTCCGGGAGGCCTTGGGCCCTCAAGAAAACGCGGGAACAAAGGCAGAAGCCGATGCGTGTATACCAATTCGATGGCGTGCCCTTCCATTTCTCCCAAGTCCAAGGCGCCTGAGGGAAGAGAGGTCGGGACTTATCCACGGCGGCCTTGTCATATTCCATTGCCAAATGGCGGATTTTCTCTTTGAATTCTCCAGTGCCTCTTTTTTTCGTGAAGCTGGCTTTTGCGTAGAAAGGGAAGGCGTAATAGTCGAGGAATAGAGTTCCAGCCTCCTCATCGAATCTCATATAGCCAGACTTCATTGTCTTATTCCTTAGCACAATATAGGCTGCGGCTTGGCATTCGATCCATATGTTCCCAAAGGCGTCATCGGTAAGCCACCCGTCTTTGGAGCCTTCTTCGAACCGTTCTTCCAATTCCGCGAAATAAGCAAGGCATCGGTCATATTCCCATGTGCACATGGTAACGGCAGCGCATGTGAATTCCCATAGCCATCTTATGTTTTCCCTCGTCACAACCGAGCCTGGAATGCTCGTCACGTCCACGAGGTCCCGCTCGCTCAGATTAACGGCCAGGCTTAGAACCTTCTGTTCCACCGGTCTCGCCGGGACCCAAAGGCCGGCTGTTAACTCAGCCACGGCCACGCCGTCTGACAATTTAAGTATTCGGGGGCCGTCGATTATCACGTAGCGATCCATGCTTTGTTCTCTCTAGAATATATCACAAACGGTGCGCGCCCAGGTTGCAGGTATATTAAGATTCTTTGATTGTTAAGTGACAGATTCGTTGCAAAAAAAATCCGAACGCTGCTTTCGGACCCAAAAATCTAACGTTATGGCGCGCCCGAGGTGATTCGAACACCTGACCCACGGCTTAGAAGGCCGTTGCTCTGTCCAGCTGAGCTACGGGCGCGTGAGCAAATTATGGACTTGGCCAAGGCTGGCTTCAAGGCCCTCTTTCGATTTTGAGGCGCTGCTCGCATCCAAAACGAAACGGGGCCAAGCGATGAAAAGAAGGACGACGGATTTCTGAATCGTCAGCGATCTTCCGCTTCTTGAAGCAGTTTCAGAAAATCGTTCGGGATATAGACGGGGACGGAGGAATTCGCGTAATCTTTCACGTTGCGCGTCAAAATGCAGTCTGCTCCAACCCGTTTCGCCGTCTCTATCACGACAGCATCCTCGAAATCGCTCGTTTCAGAGCTCAAAGCTTGGCGAGTATCGATGATTTCCGAGCCCTTGAAAAAAGGCTCTTTTTTTGAAAGGCTGGCACGAGGACACACGCATCAAGCAAAGCGATCATATCTTGGATAAGCGCTCTATCTTTGCTTTTTCGGGAGTTATGTCAGAAGGGAGTATGCCAAATAGGGATTCCGCGATTTCAAGGCGATCCTGATAGGGGCTTGAAAGCTTCGCGAAGACTTTCCCTTTCCTTGTGACGTAAACATCCTCTTTGCTCGCCAAAAGGAGACATTTCTTCAGATTCTTTTTCAATTCCGTTGCAGTTATGGTCATACCCCTCCTCCTTCAAAGACAAACGTCTCATCTTTCATCACCCTTTTCAGCATTTTCGTGGATTTGTCTGCCTTCGCTTTATAACGCCAAAGACGCTGAGCTCCGCGGCTTTTTGAAGACTCATGGGCGAAGAGCGCCCTTAAACGGCAAGGCTTCCTAGAGCAGCGCTTCGGCTCTTTCCGAAAGCTCATCCATCTTTTCCTGAAGGTCGCGGTTCCTTCTTTCGATTTCCTTCTTCTGCTTGCTTTTCCTGCCGAGATAGACGAAAAGAGGGAACACCAGAAAAAGGCACAGAAGGACGCAAGATAAGGGGTCGGCCTCCTCATAGATCTCCTTCTCGCCTTTGGTCTCGAAATATTGATACTCGAGGTTGCAGATTTCCGAATAGTTTCTCATGTCCTTATCACGCTCCAAGACGTGGTAAGTGCGAACGCTCTTCCCTCTTTGGTGTCTCACATCCTCTTTGTACTTCCATCCGAAAGGGAGATATTCGTCGATGTGTCCTGATATTTGCTGGGTCTCGAGATTCATGGTTTCGCCCCCTTGCCTTCAAAGGAAACTTCTAGGCGTTGCAAGCCTTCAAGCTTCCTCGATTCGATTTTAGCGAAGCGAAAAGAGAGGCAGACACCCCCGCTTGGACTATTCAAAAACCCTATTTCCCTTTTTGATGAAGTTTCGCGAACAAGGCTTCCGCGGAAGAAGAGGGGATAATCTGGCCGAGTTCCAAAACGGAGGCGCTAAGCAAGGAATCAAGGGAGGGATAATGGGCCTGCAGCAGCTCAATCCGCTTTTCCCCTAGCCCGGGGATATCGGAAAACAAGGAAGCGGTCATCGATTTGGAACGAACCTGCCTATGGAAAGAGATCGCAAAGCGATGCACCTCGTCCTGCATCCTCATGAGCAAAAAGAACAGGGGGGACTTCCTCTCTATGGGATAGGTCTTCCCCTCCTTGTCGAGGAGCCCTTCCGTTTGGTGCTTGTCGTTCTTGTATAGTCCGTATACGGGGATGCTCACCCCCGCTTTCTCTAGCCCTTCTAAGGAGGCCCGCACCTGAGGAAGCCCTCCGTCGGTGAGGATCAAATCAGGGTAAGAGGATCCCTCTTCCTTAAGACGCGAGTATCTTCGAAAGACGACCTCCGCCATCGAATGGTAGTCGTCCCCCGCATCCTCTTCCTCAAGATGGAACTTTCGATACATCTTCTTGTTGGGCGAGCCGTTGATGAAGCAGACCATGGCCCCCACCGCCGAAGACCCCTGCAGGTGGGAATTGTCGAAAAGCTCGATCCTGATGAGGGTTTCCTCTAAGCCAAGAAGCCTTCCTAACTCCTCGAGCAAAGCTAGTTTGTCATCCTCTAGCCTAGAGGAAGAGAAATGGGCGTCGAGCCCTTGCCGCGCGTTGAGCTCGGCGAGGGAGAGCATGTCGACGAGCCTGCCTTCCTTTGGGAGATTCACCTTGAAAGGGAATTCCTCTTCTAGCTCCCTGATCCCTTCTAGGCGGCTCACGAGTTCCTTAGGCTGCTCGTGGCTGGCGTAATATTGCTCCAGCAAGGAGAGAATCTGCTCCTCGGGGGAGAGGAAAGAGGGAACGACGAATTCCTTTTTGCCTAGGAGCATGCCGTTCCGGTAAGTGAGCAAAGAAAGGCAAAGGTAACCCTCTCTTTCCGCGTATGCCACGACGTCGCGGCTGGTTTTGTCCAAGGTGAGCTCCACGGACTGCTTGGCTTTCACGTATCTAAGCGATTCGAGGGCCTCTTTGTATTCCTGCGCCCTTTCGAAGTCGAGCCTCTCCGCGGCCTCTTCCATCTTCTCCTTCAGCGCTTTCTGACAGGAGGAGGAATCGCTGTTGAAGAAGGCTTTGATGGATTGGTACATCTCTTCGAGCTTGCTCTCTTCGATCTTGTTGACGCAGGGGGCAAGGCAAAGTCCCATCTGGGCGTATAAACAGCTTTTCTTCGGCAGGCTCTTGCATTTCCTTAGGGGATAGAGCTTATTGAGGAGCTCGATCACCTTGTAGCAATACCCCGAGTTCGGGAAGGGGCCGAAATAGAAGTAATGGCTGTCCTTGGAGGATCTAGCGATCTTGAGATAGGGATCAGCGTGCTTCTTGAGGGCGATATAAGGATAATGGGAATCGTCCATCAGCATGATGTTGTAGCGCGGATGATGGGCCTGGATCAGGTTCATCTCGAGGATGAAGGCCTCCTTGTCTGAACTTACCACGATGATGTCGAAAGTCGCGACGTGGTCCACCATCGCTTTCACCTTCCCCACCTGGGGACGCAGAAAATACTGCGAGACCCTTTTCTTCAGATTCTTCGCCTTGCCGATGTAGATGATCTTGCCTCGCTCGTCTTTCATCTGGTAGACGCCCGGCTTGTTCGGGAGCAAGGCGATGAGGCGAGATAGGCGCTCGCTCAATTCCCTCATTTGAGGTGCACGACGGTCGCCCCGCCTCCCCCTTCGTACTCTCCGCCTAGTTCAAAGGATTCGACGAACTTAGGATGCTCCCTTAGATAATTGTGCACGGCATTCCTGAGCGCCCCGCTGCCAAAGCCATGGACGATCTTGACCCTCTTGAAGCCCTTCAGGCGGCATTTATCGAGGTAATGGTCTAAGGCGTCTAGGGCCTCATCGACATGCATCCCGATGAGATTTAGCTGCAACGATAAAGAGGAATCGCCTATCTTATCAAGGACATTCCCCTTCATGGCTACTTTCTTAGATACTGGTTCGTTCGTCTTGATGACCCGGTCTTTCGTCGTCTGGAAACTCATCCCTTCCTGGGACATCAAAGTGATTTTCTTGCCGTCTACCCGCGTGATTTTCCCCACGATCCCTAAGCTAGGCACGCTCACGTAGTCGCCTAGTTCAACTTGGCCGGAGAAAGACTCTTCCTTGATGTGTCTCTCCTCTAGCTCATCGAGCTTCCGCTTGGCTTCGATCGCCTGATGGAGCTTGACTTCCGGAGACTGCAAGGAGGCGATCACACGGTCCACTTCTTGCCGTGCTTCCTTTAGGATTCTCTCTTTCTCCGCCTCGACACTCGAAAGGAGCCTCTCCTCCCTTTGGGAGAGGTTTTTCTCCTTGATCTGCAGCTCTTTCTCTTTTAGCTGCAAAACGGCTTCTTGCTTTAGGTTTCTCTCTTTAAGATCGCTATTTTCCTTCGCCAGGACGCTTAGTTTGTTGATGGCTTCCTCCAAGGAAAAATCGCCTTTGCCTGCGTTATAATCCTTCGCATAGCCTAGAATCTCCTCGTTCACCCCGTATCTAGAGGCGACGGTGAGACCATAGGATTCGCCCGGCAGTCCCATCTGGAGCACATAGGTTGGGGAGAGATTCACCTTATCGAAAAGCATCGAGGCGTTCTCCACCCT
The DNA here is from genome assembly GCA_963658395.1 of Lachnospiraceae bacterium. Lineage (GTDB taxonomy): Bacteria > Bacillota_I > Bacilli_A > RFN20 > CAG-826 > Alloenteromonas. The sequence continues at coordinate 11,817 of CAVKPZ010000024.1, forward strand.
AGCCTCCCCCATCGCGTAGGCCTTAAGCCCCTCGAAGTGGGAGCTTATGAGCGCGTAGCAATGCTTGCAGAGGAGGAAACGCACGACCCCATAGGCGATGGCCTCCCCTTCTTTCGGGGAGGTTCCCGTCCCCACCTCATCGAGCAAAACGAGGTCCTTGCCACCCACTCTGGAGGTAATGGCGGAGAGGTTGCTCATATGCGCGGAGAAAGTCGAGAGGTTGTCGCTAAGGGACTGCGAGTCGCCGATGTCGACGAAGATGTTCTTGAAGTAAGGCAAAATGCAGCCTTGCTCCGCGGCGACGAGAAGTCCGCATTGATGCATGAGCGAGGCGATGCCGAGGGTTTTCAAGGCAACCGTCTTGCCGCCCGCGTTAGGGCCTGAGATGATGATGAGCTTCTTCTCTTGCTTAAGGACGAAATCGTTTGGCACGACTCTGTTCGGGTCGAGCAAAGGATGGCGAAGGCGTAAGAGCTCAATCTCCCCTTCCGAAGATAAAGCGGGGATGTGACCTTTGATGGAGTTCCCATAAAGACATTTCGCCTGCAGCAAATCGAAGTAGCCAAGCGCCTCGTTGAGGATCAAGAAGGACTCCCCAGAACCCCCGACGAGCGCAGACAATTCTCCTAGGAGGCGATGGATCTCCTCTTTTTCTTCGCCCTGCAGCTCCACCATCTTGTTGTTCATGGACACGAGCAATTCCGGCTCGATGAAGGTCGTGTTCCCTGAGCTAGAGACATCCTGCACGATGCCTTTGACCTTGGACTTGTAGGAATTGCTCACGGGCAAGACGTAATGCCCGTTTTTAATGGTGAGGGTGGCGTCGCTAAGATACACCTTGTTTTGCTCCAAGACGAAGCCTAGCTTCGCGACCATTTCTTTCTCTAGGCGCGCGATCGCGATGCGGATGTGCTTGAGCGTGGGAGAGGCGTTGTCGTAAATCGAAAGGTCGGGGGCGATCACGCGGTGGATCTCTTTCTCGATCGTCAGAAGTTTGGGCAGGTTCTCCGCCTTCTGCTTCAATAAAGGGCAGTTCTCCGCGGAGAGGAAATACTTTCTCATGTCTTCGCTTGTGAGAATGTCGTGGGCGACCCTCTCTAAGGTCTCCACGCTTAAGACGTAGCCTTTCTCGGCAAGCTCGATGTCCTTCTGGAGGTCGTTGCTGACGTCAAGAGGAAAATTTCCATATCTAGCCAGGCAAAAAAGCGCCTCCGCGAGGTTCTTTTTCTCGCTCTCCAAAGTATCAAGAGGAAGGATATTCAAGGCCTTCGCACGCGTTTTCCCCTGCTCGGTTTTGGCATAGCCTGCGACCCTCTCCCTGATTCGGTCGAATTCCAATACATCGAAAGCGTTTTGCATAACGCGGCAATTATACCCTTCTGGGCGCGCTTGGCGAAAAAGGCGGATAATAACCCTCCTGTTCTCGAGGATTCCAATTTGCGTTTCAACGCTACAAAAAGTGCAGCTTTCCATCAAAGACCCTCGGGAAAATAAAAAATCGGGGCTCCTATTTTTTAAATAGTGAGGACCCGACGTCGGTCAACGACATTTGAAGGAGAGTGAAAACGATTAGCAACGGTCAATTTAAGAAAGACTTTACAATATCGATTATCAGGCATTCGGTTTTCTCCTTGATTTCCAATCCTATCGGTGAATTCCCGGCAAAAAATGATAAAGACAAGTTTTTTTCTTTAAGAGGACTTTCGTGCTTGTGAAGCTTCTAACTGCTAAAAGGTCTATAAGGAAGGAGAATAGCCAAAAGTCGAGAAACAAGCCTTGCTCATGCGCCTTCTTAAATGCGACCGATGGTTCCATCATTTTGTCATTTATCAGAACCACAACTAACAAAAAAGCGTTCAAGCGGGCTAAAATACCCTCATGTCAGCCACTACCTATGCCCTGCTCATAAACGAAGAGAATTTAGAGAAGCTCTACTCCTTCTACAAAGAGGAGCGCTGCTCCTGCGCAAGCCAGTATGTGAGCTTCTACGCGGAAGGGGAAGGCTATAACCTCCATGTCTACTCCAAAGCCCACGATGGCGCACATAAGGTGGTTTTCCAAGGGGAGAAGGCGAAGCAGGAGGCGGAGATCTGGAATCGTTACGCCATAGAGCCCGCCACTTTCACTCTTCCCAAAAAACCCGTCATCCTCAAAAAAGAGACGGCGCGTTCCAACGCTTATCCCCAGATCGGCTCCGACGAAGTCGGCACGGGCGATTTCTTCGGCCCCGTCATCGTCGTCGCCTCTTACGTGAAATCCGCCGATCTAGCTAGGCTAGAGGAACTGGGCGTCACCGACTCGAAGAAGATGAGCGACGAGCATATCCTGAAAATCGGCCCCGCCCTCATCAAGGAGTTCCCTTATAGCGCCCTTACTCTCGATAACGCCAAATACAACCTTCTCTACCAGAAAGGGGAGAACCTGAACTCGATCAAAGCCAAGATGCACAACCGCGCTTTGCTGAACCTCAAAGCAAAATACCCCGAGGCGAAAGCCTATCAGGATCAATTCGCCGAGCCTGGGCTTTACTATTCCTATCTAAAACACGAAAAGGACGTGCTAAAGCCCATAACCTTCAAGACCAAAGGCGAGCTTGCATTCCCTAGCGTCGCCCTCGCCTCCGTGATCGCACGCTACGCCTTCCTCGAGAGAATGAGGAAGATGAACGAGAAATACTCCTTCGATTTCCCTTTCGGAGCAGGAGACCAAGTCGATATGAAAGCCAAGCAATTCGTCAAAGAGCATGGCTTTGGGGAAATGAAAAACGTTGCCAAGATGAATTTCGGCAACGTCAAAAAGCTTGGCGATTAATCAAGACAGGGTCTTGAGAAATTCCTCGAACTCCTTCGGAAGAGGGGCTTCGAACACCATCTCTTTCTTAATGACGGGGTGGATGAAGCTCAGCCGGTAAGCATGGAGCAATTGGCCCCTATCGTAGAGCTTCCGGTTCCCTCTTCCATATAAGGGGTCCCCGATCACGGGATGGCCGATATAATCCATGTGCACCCTGATCTGATGCGTCCTGCCCGTCTTGAGGCGGCAATCCACGAGCGTGGCCTCGCTTTTTTTGTAGCGGGCCTTGACCTCGAAGTAGGTCTTGGCCTCTTTCCCCTCGAGATCGACGCACATCTTCGTGGGATGGGCTTTGTCTCTGCCGATGGGCGCTGTTATCTCCCCGCCGTTCTCCGGAATTACCCCCGAGACCAAAGCGAGGTACTCCCGGTGCATCGTGTGGTCCTTAAGCTGATCCTGCAGAAACAGCAAAGCCTCTTCCGTCTTCGCGACGACGAGCAAGCCGGAGGTATCCTTATCAATGCGATGGACGATGCCAGGGCGCGCAGGATCTAGGCTAGGAGCGAGCTGCTTCTGACGGAAAAGCAAGGCGTTGACGAGGGTTCCCGTCGCGTTGCCGTTTCCAGGATGCACCACTAGGCCCGCCGGCTTATTGATGACGAAGAGCGAATCGTCCTCGTAGACGATGTCCAAGGGGATGTCTTCCGGGGTCAGCTCGCAAGAGGGGGCCTCGTATTCCTCGCATTCGACAAGCTGGCCGAGCTTGACCTTCAAAGAGGCTTTCGCCTCCTTGCCGTCAAGCCTCGCCTTTCCTCCCTTAATAAGGGTCTGGCATTTGGCTCTGCTGAGGCTCGCCCCATGCTCGGCCAAAACCTCGTCGAAGCGCTTCCCGGCGTCTTGCTCTTCGATCTTGAAGGAGATCATCGCTTCTCCTCTTCCTTCTCTTCGCAAGGCTCAGCCTCTTTGCCTTCCGCCTCCTCGCCTTCTTGCTTCGCTTCGTTGGCATCGGATTTTTTCTCGGCGCTTTCGAGCCTAGGGTCTTTCTCATCGGGGTCGTTTTTGCCGTTTTTCACCGCGTCATAGGCAAAATAGCAGATCATGAGGATGACCCCCACGACGAGACAGGCGTCGGCGACGTTGAAAGTGGCGAAGGGATTGACGACGCTGCTAGCTTTCTTTGGGCCTCCGCCAAGATAGAACTGCAGGAAGTCGATGACGCCGTTAAAGCCAGTCGTCCCCTCCCAGTAGAAAGCGCGGTCGATGAGGTTCCCCACCGCCCCCGCGACGAGCAGCATCAGGCAGAGCCTTTCGAAGTTCTTGCATTTCTTGTTGGACTTGATCCAATACCAGAGGATGGCGACGCTCATGATCAAGGAGATGGCGATCCCTAGGATTCTTCCCCATACCCCCCAAGTGGAGCCTAAAGAGAAGGCGGCCCCGGTGTTGTAGGAAAGGGTGATGTAGAAGAAATTGGGGATTACGGCGATGCTTTCGCCAGCCTTCAGCGCGTTGTTGACGGCCCATTTGCTAACGAGGTCAACAATGAAAAGCGCAAGCGAGCCAAGCCCGAAATAGACTCCGGACCTCGTCTCCTTGGAAAGCGACTTCCACTTCGCGAGCAGGCCCTTCATCGCTTGCTCTCCTCGTTTAAGGCCGCGTGGCAGCGCGGGCAAACCGCCTCTTCCCCTTCGCCCAGAAGGCTATGGACGTGATTGCGGCATCTTGGGCAGACGGGGTCGGGATTGCTTTCGACAAAAGAGGCGTCCTCCTTGCCTTCCTTGAGGGTGAGATGGGAGACGAGGAAATCCTTTTCAAGCGCCTCCTCGCTTTCCTTCGAAAGTAAGGCGAAGAAAGCGGGGTCAGAAAGAGTGAGGGTCAAGGAAGCGTCACCGTTGCTGCCGATGAGGCCGTTTTGCCTGGCTTCCTCAAGGGCCTTGTTCGCGACGAGGCGGATCTTTTTGAACTTTGAGTAGTTCTCTAGCTCAGCAGGAGAATAGTCGCTGCTCTTAGAGGGCATGTCCTCGAGCTGAGGGGATTCCTTCTTCTCCCCAGGGAGGTAAGAGTAAACCTCTTCCATCGTGAAAGGGAGAACGGGGTTAAGGAGCAAGCAGAGGTCACGGCAGCACTTATAGAGCACTTCCTCCACCGCTTGCCTCCTTGGCGAAGAAAGGGCATCGCAATAAAGGACATCTTTGCTTAGGTCCAAATAGAAGGAAGAGAGGTCGTTGCCAAGGAAAGCGATGATGGAATTCACCGCCCCGGCGAAGTCGTACTTCTCATAGCAATCAAGCGCCTTGTTCTTCACCCTCTCCTCTTCGGCCAAGATGAAGCGGTCCACCAAGGAATATTCCGGGTGTTTCTCCGCCTTCGGATCATAGCCGTTGAGGTTGCCCAAGAGGAAGCGGAAGGTGTTGCGGATCTTGCGGTAATTATCCGCGGTCGCGGAAATGATCCTCTCCCCGATCCTGGCGTCGGACTGATAATCGACGCTTGCGGCCCAAAGGCGGAGGATGTCCGCCCCGAACTGGTTCGCGATCTTGTTCGGATCGACGCCGTTCCCCGCGCTCTTGCTCATCTTCTGCCAGTCCTCGGTCATGACGAAGCCATGGGTCAAACAGGCCTTGAAAGGCGCGACACCGTTCACGGCGAGAGAAAGGATCAAGGAGCTGTTGAACCAGCCGCGATACTGGTCGTTGCCCTCTAGATAGAGGTCGGCGGGATATTGGTAGCCGCGCTCTTTGACAACGCCATTCCAGCTGGACCCGCTATCGAACCAGACGTCCATGATGTCCTTCTCCTTGGTGAAGAGGCCATTTGGGGATTTGGGGTTGGTATAGCCTTCTGGGAGCAGATCTTTGGCTTCCCTTTCAAACCAAACGTTCGAGCCGCGCTGGGCGACGAGGTCCTTGATGTGCGCGAAAACCGCGTCCTCGAGGATCGGCGAGCCGTCTTCGTTATAGATGATCGGGAGAGGGACGCCCCAGACGCGCTGGCGGCTTATGCACCAGTCCGCCCTGTCCTTGATCATGTTTCTCATCTTCTCCTCTCCCCAGCTAGGGATCCAGGAGATGTTTTTGATCTCTTTGAGAAGGTCTTCTCTGATCGGGGAGATCGAGCAGAACCACTGCGGGGTCGCGCGGAAGATGACCGGCTTATGGGTGCGCCAGTCATGGGGGTAGCTATGGACGAGGTCCTGTTCCTTGAGCATGAGGCCTTTCTTCGCAAGGGCCTCGATCACCATGTCGTTGCTCTTCTCGTAGAAGACCCCGTTCCAGGGATCCCCTTCGCGGGTGTGCATGATGCCTCTTTCGTCCACGCTCTCTTGCGGCTTAAGCCCGTATCTAAGGCAGGTGTTATAGTCGTCTAAGCCGTGGTCAGGGTCGGTGTGGACGCAGCCGGTCCCGGAGTCGCTTGTGACGAAATTCGCCGTCATGACGAGGGATTCCTTGTCTTCGTACAAAGGATGAATTGCCTTCACCCCTTCGATCTCCGCCCCCTTAAAGGTCTTGAGGAGGTCGCACTTCTCCCAGTTAAACTCAGCTTGAAGCTTCTCTTTCAGCGAAGCGAGGAAGACGTATTTGCCTTTCTCGGTTTCGAAAAGGCCGTATTCGAAGGCGGGGTTCACCGTGATGCCTTGGTTCGAGGGGATGGTCCAGGGGGTCGTGGTCCAAATGATGATGGAGGAATCGCTAGGAAGGACGCCCTTCCCTTCCTTTATTGGGAAAGCGACGTACATCGTTTTGGCGGTGACGTCGGCGTATTCGACCTCGGCCTCGGCCAGGGCGCTTTCGCTGCTCCAACTCCAGTAGACCGGTTTCAGCCCCTTGAAGATGAGCCCTTTCTTGGCCATCTTGGCGAAGACCTCGATCTGGGCGGCCTCGTATTCGGGGAGCAAGGTCAGATAGGGATTGTCGTAATCGCCAAGGCAGCCAAGGCGCTGGATCTGCCCCTTTTGATGCTCAACCTGGCTTCTTGCGTATTGCTCACAGATTTTGCGGAATTCCGGAAGAGGGGTTTTCTTCCGGTCGACGCCCGACTTCGTGACTTTAATTTCGATGGGAAGCCCATGGGTGTCCCAGCCGAAGACGAAGGGGGTCTTGTATCCCGTCATGTTTTTATAGCGCACGACGAAATCCTTGAGGCAGCGGTTAAGCGCGTGGCCGCAGTGCATGTCGCCGTTGGCGTAAGGGGGCCCGTCATGAAGCATGAACTCGGGGCAGTCGACCCGGTTCGCGTTCATCTTCTCGTAAAGCTTCTCGTCCTGCCATTTCTTCACTAGAAGCGGCTCTTTCTCGGCTAATCCCGCCCTCATCGGGAAGGGGGTCTGCATCATGTGCAGGGTGTCTTTGAATCCCATCTAAGAATTCCTCCAAACAAATAAAAAGCGTCCTTACGTGTGCAAGGACGCGAGTCGCGCGGTACCACCTTGCTTCTTGGGCTTCCCCAAGCGCTTAGTTTCTTAGGATGACTGCCTAATCAGGCTCCCCTACCTCCCTTTAAGGCATCGAAGAGCGGGCTCGGAAGTGATGTCCTCTTCCCTTCCCCCTTCTCAGCTTCGGCGGGGTTCTCTGTCATTGGGAAGCGGCGCGTCTTCGTCGCGGCCGAAGGAATGATAGAACGGAAAGGAGAGAGAAACAAGACGGGTCTTTCTTAAGAAAGGGGCGTAGGAGGATAGGCCCTCCTCGCCCTCCTCGAAGGAATCCTGCGGATTGAGAAGGGCTTTCCAGGCGCCCTCGTCGCGGCAAGTGAAGCAGGCGTTTCCGTTGGGCTATTGGGCTTCGCGCCCTCATGGCTCACATTGGCATATCGCCTTCCCCTCTTCTTTACTCCTCGTCCCAGGAAACGGGCTCGAAGCAGACCTCGCTTCCCAACATATTCTCCCTAACCGCTTTGATGGTCAAATCGTTTAGAGAGACCACCTCCTTGAGGTAACGCTCAATGGAAGCGAGGAGGGTCCCGTTCTTCGTCGGGTAATTGCTTCGGATAAGCTCAGCCATCTTGCCGAAGGAGACGAGGTTCCCGGTCGTGTTGTCGAAAATCCCGGAATCGTCGAAGGAATTCCCGCTTACTTTGCTGCGGTACCTCGCGCCTTGGTCCGAGAAAGAGGTGAGCTCGAAGTCTTTGATGAGGTCCGAATAGGAAACGCCCAATAAGCCGTTCAGAAGGAAAGCCAAGGTCCCGGTGCGGTCCGCGCCGGCGTTGCAGTGAAAATAAAGGGGATAAGAGGAGGCATCGGCGAGTTTCTCGAAGATGATTTTAAGCGAGGCGGCGCTTTGGGCGTCATAGCCCCTAATGGTCTTGCCGTCATCTTCCGCCGCCGGGGAGGCATATCCAGGGATGATTATCGTGTATTGTCCCATCCCGGCTTTCAAGTATTCGACCCTGGCATCGCAAAGGACGTCGCTCCCGTCGGCCCTTAAGTCGATCTCGGTCTTCACGCCCAGTTCCTCGATCAGGGTTCTCTTCCCGCAATCGGTGATTCTAGAGAAATTGCCCCCGCGATAGACTTTCCCATAGGGTATCTTCGCCCCGCCTTGGGCCGTCCATCCCCCGAGGTCGCGCATGTTGAACATGCCTTCCACGCTCATCACGCGGACAGGCAAAGAGTCAGCCACGCGGAAGGAATAATCCTCGTTGAGGACGTTCTTTTTCTCGTCTAGCACCCTCCAATAATACGTGGTCCCTGGGACGAGGATCCCCGGGAGAGCGAGCTTATTCGAGGCGACACTAAATCGCCTATAGGAAGCAAAGCCCTTGTCGGTGCTCAAATCGAGAAAGTACCTAGCGTTGGCGTCCCCTTCCCATTCCAGGGTTTTGGTTGCTTGGCCGTCATGGGAGGCAGCGCTTTGAAGCGCCTTGATCTGCTCTTCTTCCGTGGAGGCCTTCAAATAGGCGGCGAGGCTCAAGCCAAGGAGGCAAAACTCCCCTTGGGTCGGGGCGAGGTAGCGCGGGTCGCCTTTAACGACGCTCGCGGACTTCCTTCCGATCTTTTGCTTTCCTTCCGCGTCTAGGAAACTCTCCCCACAGATGGGGCAACAATAATAAGAAAGGGACCCAGCCTTATATTCGGTGGGCTCCGCCCTATCGATGAGTTTGAGGTTTTTGTGGGCGCAATCGCTTAAGGCGAGTTTAGGCAAGTTGTCGGTTAAGATCACAAAGGAATATCCCTCCTCCCCTTCTCTAGCAAAGAGCCATTCAAGGTTACGCCTATTCTCTTGCCTTTGGGACCGCTAATTTAAAAAATATTCTAGCAACACACCAAAGCGTGGGCGAAATAGAACGCTAAAAGTTCCGTTCCTTTCGCATTTTTCTCGTCCATTTTGCCTCCGATAGGAGCATGTGGCGGATCAAACGGCCCGTCTTCGGCCACTTCTCCTGCTCTTGTTTGACGCGGAAGACGTACACGAACCAGTCCAGATATTGCTGCAGATACTCCGGCCTCATGCCGTAGAAGCGCGCGAGGTATCTCTGGACCCACGAGCAGAACGAGTTCACGAGGAGCATCGCCTTCAGCGATTCCTCGTCCTTCACCGTCGACTTGTAGACCCTGTCCTTGCAGCCCAGGCCCTTTATGAGCTTCCTGTGCTGGAAGAGCCCGTCGTGGACGATCGTGGCCTTCGGGTCTATCGCCCCTTTGAGGCCCTCCTCTATCGACGCCGAGGTCGCCCTTGGCTTGCCGGCGACGAAGGCCCTCATCCTGAGCGACGAGTCTATGGCGAGGCAGACGCAGATCTTCTTCGCGCTGCCTTGCTTGCCTTTGTGGAAATGGTCCTTGGGGTCGTAGTAGTCGTACTGGAATATCTCGTCTACCCAGACGGTGCCGCTGAGGACGGTGCCGCCCTGCCAGCCGGAGACCGCCTCGAAGGCTTTTCTCCGCCAGAGAAGGGCGGTATTCGGGTGGACGCCGACGATCTCGCCGACCGCTTCGACTGGCAGGTTCCAGCTCATCAGCTTCATCGCCAGGCCCCATTCCCGGAGGTGCTTCTTCGCATAGGCGAAGATCGACCCCGACATCAGGTTGTAGCTCCTCCCGCAGCAGTCGCAGAGGAACCTCCTCTCGCCGTCCTTGGTCCACCCGTTGAGGGTGTAGCCCTCGCAGCCGCATTCGGGGCAGATCGGCGGCCTCCCGAATTCCCAGGCCATGTCGAAGATGTCATAGAAGCCGATCTCATACTCGCACTTCCTCATCTCTACCTCGTTGGCCAGAGCCGTGAACTCGTCCCATCCGAGCTCGAAGACAAGCCCGTGCCAATCGCTTTTCTTTTCCTTCGCCATCAAAAAAACACCCCTTTTAGACCGATTGGGCAGCCGTCCGGCGGGTGTTTTGGCAAGCGTTCCTGACCGACAGGCTGCCCAACGGGTCAACACTTGCCGTTGACGATTATACCAAAATCGTAAGAGCCTAAAAAACACCCACACTTTGGTGTGTTGCTAGAAAAAATATGGCCTCTTTTTTTCGTAACTGACACTTAGAAGATGGCCTTAAGGCCACTCAGGGGGATGCTAGAGTTCATCTCCGTGCTCAAGATGCATCAAGAGGGCTTCTCTTAGGCCTCGCTCATAAGGTTAAGAGCTTGGAAGATGAGAGCTAGCGGCTCAGCCGAAAACCAGCAAAGAGGAAGAAAGAAGCATGGTGGCGGGCGTTTTTCTTATCTCGTTAATCGGGGTCCTTCCTGCCTGTAGAGAAAGCCCTGCCATGCTAGGCTGGTGAAGCATCAGGAATGTGTTCGAAAGTAAGGCAATCTTCCTCTCTTTCCGTTCGGAGGAATGGGCTTGTTCAAAATCTTGAGGCTAATTCAAAAGGAAAACCGCATCCTTTTTTTCCTCACTGCCACCACCGTCTCTATCAGCGAAGTTGCCTTAGCTTTCCCAAAATCCGAATATAGAGCACTTTTTACCCCCCCCCCGCAACATTCCTTTGTAAGCCCTTTCTTTTAAATTAAGGGAAACAACGGAGGTTCATTCATGAACAAAAAATACCTAGCCGCAGGTGCGGGTCTCGCCGTTCTTGCGCTGAGCGCCACCTTTTGCCTCAGCCTTGGCGAAGGCGGGGCGAAGATCCTGGCCGAGCCCACCACCC
>CAVKPZ010000025.1:0-22515 GCA_963658395.1 Lachnospiraceae bacterium
CCTTCTTTCCGTCGCCACGGAAAGAGAAAAGGGAAAGACGGCTTACCGCCTTGTTTCCGACTACGTCGCTGCTAGAGACAAGAAGGCGAGAATCTACGTCGTTCATCGTCTTGATGAAGATACCTCTGGCGTTTTGATTTTTGCCAAGAGCCAAGAAGTCAGAGAGGCTTTGCAACACAATTGGCAAGATATCGTGAAAAAACGCGGCTATTACGCCATCGTCGAAGGCGAACTGGAAAAAAGCGAGGACGCCTTAAAGGACTACCTGGAACAAGACAATTTTCAACTTGTCCGCGTGACAAAAAATAAAAACAAAGGCAAACTCGCGGTCACCCATTACAAAGTCATCAATTTCAAGGATCCCTACTCCTTGCTAAACGTCGATATCGCTTCAGGCAGAAAGAACCAGATTCGCGTTCAGCTGGGTAATATCGGCCATTACGTGATTGGCGATGACAAATACGGCGAGCCAACCGACCCCTTGAAGCGACTTGGCCTCCATGCCTATGAACTCGCTTTCACCAATCCTTTGAACGGCAAGGAATATGACATCAAATCACCAATGCCGAAGGAATTCAAATCCCTATTCTTTGTGACGAGGGAGCAGCAAAGGGAAATGAAAAACAAAGTGGCTCAGAAAAAGGTCAAAGAGGTTCGTGACTCCCGCGCGGAAATCAAAATTCAAAAAGGAAAGCAAAGGAGAAGAAACTTTCGTTTTGGGAAGTAGCTATGGCGGAAGAAACAAGCAGTGGCTCCTTAAGAAGCTACAAGAAAAATCAATCTCGCTTTAAAACATGGATGGAGACTCATGCTCCTTTCCTTTTTGATTGGAGAAGCACCTTTTATTTCGGCGTCTTCTTGTTTCTGCTCGCCATTGCTTGGTCAGCGAACTTATTGATCGAAAACACCGGGACGAGCATGCTAGGGTGGGATTACACCTGGCAGTTCGTCTCCTTCGCCTATGACTTCTATGATCAGTGGCATGTCTTTTTCTCCGCGGGGCACTTCCCTTTATACGATTCCACGATTTGGCTCGGCTTAGACAACATCGGTTCCAACTCTTATTACAGCTTGTTTGACCCCTTCGTCTTCCTTGTTGTCTTCTTCCCTCGTTCTTGGATTCCTTTCTTGTTCTCTTTCGCGACTTTCTTGAAGCTCATGATTTCCGGCTTGCTGATGAGATGGTACCTCCGTTACCACGGGATCAGCGAAGCCGCTGCGAGATTAGGCGCTACCGCCTTGGCTTTTTCGGGATACATGATGTTTATGGTTGGTTTCCCAACTACCGTATCCGCCTGCGTCTATATCCCTTTGATCTTGCTAGGGATTGACAAGGTCATCCGGGAAAAAAAGCCTTATTGTCTTGTGATTGGGCTATTCTTCCTTGGCGTTACCTCGTTCTTCTTCTTAGTGGTCGCTTGCATTTGGGGCGTATGCTATGCGGCTTGGCGTTACTTTTGGAGCATCAAATCAAGAAGCGCGAAAGACAACGTAACGGTTATTTTGATGGGCATCGCCGCCTTTGCCCTCGGAATTCTCATGAGCGCTTGGACCTTGCTTCCCTCCCTGCGTCAAACTACTTTGTCCGGTCGCTCCTCTTCCATTGGCTCGGCCTATCTTTCTAGCATCCTCTCTTCCTTGAAAACCCACGACCTCAAGTCCTTCTTCCAGCTCATCTTTGAGCCGGTTGGAGACCACCCAGCCCGCGAATTGATGGGCCTGGTTTCGTTCTTCTATCCTACGGGTGGCTACCTCTATCTTCCCTTGATTCATACGGGCTACGACGCTTGGACCGCCTCCGTTTTCTGCTATACCCCCTTCATTATTTTGTTTTTCACGGGGATTATCCTGTCGATTAAAAAGCACAAGTGGAATCACATCATCGGCATCTTGCTTTGCCTTTTCTTACTTTTCACAAACTTCGCCTATTTCTTCTTCTATGCCTTCTCCGGGAACGGCTACGGGCGATGGTTCATCATGTTGATTCCCGAAATCATTCTCTATGGATGCAGGGCGTTCGACGAGGCTAGAAATGAGCCTAAATGGGTTCGCTTTTTAGGCAGCGCGGCTTCTTTGCTTGGGACCCTCGTGACCTATCTTTTGATCAAATCCGTTTTGTCGAATACCACCTGGCCCAATCCCAATAGCCTCACCTATTGGCAATACCCGGATTCTTATACCGCTCCTACCGACGTGAAGGGCGGTGGCAACGCAATTTGGTATATTTATGTTCAATGCGCCTACATTCTTGCGGAAGGAGTGATTTTCGTAGCTTTCAACGCGAAAAAGTGGATGCCACAAGTCTGGCTTGGCTTGCTCTCCGTGGAGATCGTCGTTGCGGGGAACGCGGCTTCCGCCAATTACTATTCCATCTATAAATATGAGACGCGTTATATGGGGGGCACGTCAAACTTCTCGAACGCCTTAAAGGTGGCGGACGCAATAAAATCGGATGAGCTTGCTTTCGGGAGGACGCAAATGGATCAGACTACCGGCAGCAGCAGCGAGGCGAAATCCTATACGACGGTCCTAGGGCTCAATGGCGCCGCCACTTTCCATTCCTTGATGAATTTCGATACGGAAGACTTCGCTCTGATTAACAACATGAAGAGTCACGGAAGCACCCGCACCACTTATAACGATACCGAGGTCTACAACCCCACATGGTCAGGTTATTACGGGAATAAGCGCTTTGCCACGGACAACGCTCTAGGCTACCGTTACTACGCGGTTAAGAATGATTACTCCGCCTGGGTGGATTTCATGCCGGCGAATGTCCCTTTCGGCTCCGAAGAGATCTATTCCTTGCCTGCAAGCGGAAAAGAGGGCCGGACTCGTTATAAGGTTTATAAGGTTGGGGATGACTCTGCCGCTACTTTGGGCCATGCCATAGACTCCTCAAAACTTTATCGTTTTGGAAAAGAAGAGGATTCCTACTATTTGAGCTCGTTCTATCGCAACGCTACGGGTAGTTCAGGGTTGCGCTATTTGATCCGCGCCGAAGATGCTTATTTGAATGGGGCGATTTTTGAAGACGATGCTGTTTTGCCAGATGGCTTGAGCACGGTGGACGTGCCCCGTATCTCATCCGATCTCGACGTTGAATCGACCTACGGGCTTAAGGCCCTTCGGTGCGGGAACGGCCTTAAATGCTATCTAGTCACAACGAACGAAGGAGATGGCCTCTTCCCAAAAGAAGGCTCGACGGGGAGCGTGAACGACGCCGCTTATTTCCTTGACTCATCGCTTTATTCCCAAAGCGAGATCACTTATTCTAGTTCCACCTATGTCACCCCAGACCGCGGCCATCTTATTTTCACTTCTTCGACTGGCGATTATCTTTCCGATGATGAGACAGGGTGCTACATTGAAATGAAATATTGGGTCGATGACAAGGAGTCGGCGCCTCGTGTTTTGGTATTCGGAGACGTGAAGCAAGACGATGGGACGCTGCTTACAAACCAGCTTCTGACTTTTGAATACAGCTCTTTATACAACGCGAAGCAAGCGGGATATCTCAACTCTCGTTCTTCAACCTTCGGGCTTTATGTAAACGGCCATGCGAAGTACCTTTGTTTCGTCTGGCCTGGGGGCGATGACAATATAAACTCCCATAAGGGCAATTTGACGATTTACGTTACAGGGAAACAAAAAATCCTGCAAAAGCAGGCCGAACTTGCGGAGAATTCTTTAAAAGACGTGAAAAAAGAGAATGCGAACGAATACTCTTTCTCCACAAATTATTCTTCGCCCAGAATGGTTGTGACTCAGCTAGGATATGACAAAGGTTGGAACTGCATGGCCACCAAAGAAGACGGCTCAAAAGTAAATTGCCAAATGTACAAATTGGATGGCGGCCTTGTTGGCTTCTATGCGCCCGAAGGAAAAGCAACCTATCGCCTGTCCTACAAGACGCCTTATCTAAACGAAGGCGTCGGCTTGGCAATGATTGCCTCTTCTGCTTTCTTTGGTTTTGGCCTCTATGCCTTCTTGCGCAAGGCGAAAAAGCAACAAGAAAAGACGATTGGCTAGAAATTATCTCTTCAGTTGAAGGGATAGATCATAGACTTTGTTCTTTGAAATAGAGAGTTCCTCGGCGACTTCTTTCACCGCTTCTTTTGCTCTTTTCCCTTCTTGGATTTTCTTTTGTAAGGAATCAAGAACCTCTTGGTCGTTAACCTCTTGCTTTCGACTTTTGTTGCCCTCTACTACGATGACCATCTCCCCTCGGAGAGTCTCTTCGTCCAAAGAAATAAACTCCTTTAGCGTCCCGCGGATAACTTCCTCGTGGGCTTTGGTAAGTTCACGGCAAATGGTTGCCTTACGGTCTCCTAAAACCTCATACATGGAAATGAGGGTTTTGCGAATTCGATGGGGAGATTCGTAAAAGATGATTGTTTCTTTACGAGTAGCTAAATCCTTGAGTTCTGCGGACTTTTCACTTTCTTTCACAGGCAAAAACCCCTCGAAATAGAAATGAGAAGTATCAAGTCCAGAGACGGCTAAAGCGTTGATGGCGGCGCTTGGTCCACTGATAACGGAGACCTTGATGCCCTCTTCTAAGCAATGGGACACAAGCTTTTGTCCGGGATCTGAAACGGTTGGATAGCCGGCGTCGGACATATAACAAACTTTCTTGCCTTCTTTCAGCAAGGAAACGATCTTCGAAGAGGCCTCGTTTTCATTATGCTCGTGGCAAGAAATGAAAGGCTTGTCGATGTTGAAATGGGCCATTAGCTGGCCGGAGTTTCTCGTGTCCTCCGCGGCAATGAAGTCGCATTTTGATAAGACTTCAATCGCGCGAGGCGTGAATTCGCTTAGATTGCCAATTGGTGTGGCAATTAGATATAGCAAGGGGGATGAACCTTCGAAATTCAGCTCTCTCGGGGTCATTTCTGCTTGTTCCCTTGGTTGTTGCGACGGGAGGAATGGTATCCTCCGTGATGCGAGTGATAATGATGGTTGGAATTGCCACCGTTTCCGCCATTGCCTTGTTGCCTGTTGTTATTTTGTGGGCGGTTGTTATTTTGAGCATTCCCTTTTCCGCGGTTTCTTTGTTTGCTGCTCTGTCTGTCGTTTCTATGGTCGCTGCTTGGCTTTTCATCGCTTGGTTTCTGAATTGGAAGGCCGGGGATATTAAAATCAGGGAGCTCTTCCTCTTTGACCTTCTCTTCTTTCTTCTTGTAGGTGCCCGCCATCATCGCTTTGACGTCTTCGAGCGAGAATACTTTGAAGTTATCGCGTTTGGCATTCGTGAGGCGAACAGTTCTGGAAATGATGTTGAAACTGTCGACGTGGTATTCCCCTTCTTCCAAACGCACAATTGTACCAGGATGCGGGAAATCCTTCTTTTCAATGTCATAAGTGTCATTCTCGTAAGCAAGGCAGCAAATGAGCTTGCCACAGGGGCCAGAGAGTTTTGAGGTGTTAAGGGTAAGCATCTGGTTTTTTGCTAGGGCGATGCCTACTGATTGGGACCAAGTTAGGAAAGTCGAGCAGCATAAGGGAAGCCCGCAAATGCCGATGCCTCCGATTTTTCTTGCTCTTTCGCGAGGCGAAAGCTGATGAAACTCAATGCGCGCATGCAAAACCGGTGGCAAGACCTTGAGGAGCTCGCGGAAATCGACGCGGTATTCCGTGGAGGTGTAAGTAATCGTGATGCGCGAACCATCGAGATTGTAATCGGCGTCCAGCAGATTCATCGGCAAGCCGAGTTTTTCCACTTCGCGCTGAGTGATTTCTAAAGCCCTGCGATCTTGCTCGAGATTGAAGGCATAATCGTCTAAATCGGCTTTGGTCGGCTTTCTGAGAATTGGTTTCAATTCCAAATTGGAATGATAAAGTTCCTGAGACATGAGAGAAGTTGAGATAGTTGCCATTTCATATCCGTTCGGCGTCTCCACGACTACTAAATCACCTGGCTGCAAGTCATCCATGTCCGTGGAGAAATAGTAGGATTTCTCGGAGTTCTTGAATTTTATCCCTACGAAATAAGGGCCTTGTTTTATCTCATCCATAAAATCACTCCTTGTCTAGCTGATAAAGCATATGGAGGATCAGCAACCCTCCATTGATATTTGTTTCCGTTTCTTGTCTTAGCTTCATTACGAAGAGAAGCGCGGCGTTCGGGTTTGGGTGATGTTCGACGAACGCTTGACTCATTTTAGCATAAGAAGGCATCTTTAATGGCGCGTGAGCTTTGGCAAAACAGGCATCTTGTATAAATAGGCCAATCATCTCAATGAAATAACGAAGAGCTGGTCTTTCTTTGAGGGCTGGGATCACTTCTGTTTCCGCGACGAATCTCGCTTCGGCCATGTCGCTAGCTAAAGCTGGGACAAGCGAGTCAAAAGCCCCCTTTGCAGCAAGGTAATTTTTGCTTTTGCTTTCTTCTTCAATCAGGCTTGCATCATTGCAAAAGAAAGACAAAATATCGAGGTCTTGCGGGGATATTGATGTGTTTTTGCAGGAATTTAGGACTTCTTCTCTCGGCAAAAGCCTTAGGTGAAGACTTTGGCAGCGTGAAATAATGGTCGGCAAAACCTTGGATTCGTTTTGCGTGGTCAGGATGGCATAGGCGGCAGGGTTAGGCTCTTCCAGAAACTTAAGGAGGCTATTCACAGCTTCTGTCGTCATGCCTTCGACACAGTGAATGAGATAGACCATCACCCCTTTCTTCTCAAGGGGCGTCTGTTCAAAATAATGTATCAGCTCTTGGATCTGGTCTTTTTTGATGGAGCCTTCCGAACCATCGTAAAAACGGAAATCAGGATAGTCGTTACTTTCGATCCTGTGACAGGTTTCACAAGATTCATCCGCGAGCGGATTTGGCGAATCGCAGAGAATAGACTTTGCAAGAAACTGCCCAGTTTGAAGCAGCGGTGTCCCTTTTTCTCCTACTAGAAGATAGGCGTGCGAAAGCTTTCCAGACAGGAGGGCTTTCGAGAACGTCTCATATAAAACGCTTTGCTTTTCTTCAAGGTAGGAACGAACGTTCATAATCTGCTTTTGATTGCTTTATAGGCGTTAGATATGACGTTATCGAGTGGCTGTGAGGCGTCGATGACAACATAACGGTCCGGGAAGCGTTTGGCTAAAGTCTGGAAAGTCGCCCTTACCCCTTGGTGGAAAGAGATTTTTTCCAAATCGAGGCGATTGACCTCTCTGCCCTGATTAGCGGCGATGCGGGCAAGACCTTTTTCAGGCTCGATGTCGAAAAGGATGGTGAGATCAGGGAGCATTCCTTCGGTCGCGTATTCGTTCACTTTGAGAATCTCATCGATCCCTAAGCCTCTTGCCCCTCCTTGGTAAGCCAAAGAAGAGTCGAGGAAGCGGTCGCATAAGACAATTTTTCCTTCTTTCAAAGCGGGCCAAATCTTCTCCACTAGATGCTGTCTTCTGCTGGCGGCGTAAAGCAGCGCTTCCGTCCGAGGATCCATGTTGGTGTTCTTGCGGTCGAGGATGACGCTGCGGATTTCCTCGGAAATAGGCGTGCCCCCTGGTTCCCGGGAAAGGACAGTCTCGTATCCTTCCTCGCGGAGCAAGGCGTCCACTTTTTTCAAAACGGTTGATTTGCCGGAGCCTTCTCCACCCTCAAACGTTACGAATAAACTCATAGTTTTGTTCTCCCTTGCAAGGCCCTAGTTAAAGTCAAGCTGTCCGCGTAATCAAGCGAAGCACCCATCGGCAGCCCGTAGGCTAGACGAGAGACTGTCACGCCTTGCCCTTGCAACAGTTTGGCGATGAATAAAGCGGTTGTTTCCCCTTCTAGAGTGGGGCTTGTCGCGATGATGATTTCCTTGGTGCCCTCTTCTTTAATGCGGGAAAGCAAATGATCGACATCAAGGTCTTCCGGCCCGATCCCCTTTGAAGGAGCGATGACCCCGCCTAGAACGTGGTAGATGCCATGGAAAGCATTTAGCTTCTCGAAGGCCAAAGCGTCCTTTGGATAACTTAAAACAATGCAAGTCGAGGGATCCCGATTAGGATCGCTGCAGACTTCGCAAAGATCCTTTTCCGCGTAGAGTCCGCAATTCGGGCATTTATGAATTTTGCTTTTCGCGTCTTGTATTGCTTTTGCAAAATCCAAAGCGTATTCATTGCTCATTTCTAAAACGGAGTAAGCCATGCGCTCCGCGCTTTTTTTGCCTACACCGGGCAACTTAGAAAAAGAATCCACCAAAGACAGATAGGCGGAAAGTTCTTTCATGATTAGAAGAGGCCTCTTTGCCCGGTAACTTTCTCTTCGATAGCTTCGTTGGCCTTGTCAATTTGGGAATAGGCGTCATTGAGGGCAAGGACGATGGCTTCTTCGAGCATGTCTTTGTTCTCCGGGTCAAGGGCATCTTTGTCGATGTCCAGGGACTTGATCGAACGGTTGCCCATAACAATGGCTTTCACCATGCCGTTTTTCTCGACGGCGAATTCTTTGGTCTCAAGCTCCGCGTGGGCCTTTTGAAGTTCCCTTTGCATTTTCTGGGCTTGCATGAGCATCTGCTGCATTTGATTCATAGGTATATCTCCTTAATTCCTAGCGAGGTAATTTGAGCTCGTCTTCCTCAAGATGAGGCAACCTGCCGAGCTGAGCGAGGTTGTAGTAATTCTGCTGCACTCGATTTGAGTCGTTTCGATCTAAGCCGTAGACGAACACCCTTCGTCCCAAGACTTTTTCGATGAGTGATTCGAGAATTTTCTGGTTTGCCTTCAGGTTAGCGTGTTCCTTTAGGCGCGTGAAGTTGAAGTTGATCAGCAAGGCGTCTCTGCATAAGCAGAACGGCCTAGCCTGTGCGAGCAGAGTGGCGGCATCTCCAACTTTTGAATCGAGCTTCATCGCCTCGAATTTATTCCAATCCTTGGCAAGATCTTGGCGTTGGGCTTTGTAATTCCTTCCTAACACCAAAATTTGAAGGATTGTGTCGTCGGGAAGAACAATCGATTCGCCTTCGGCTTCTAAGCTTTTTCCCGTTGTCAGCTCCGTAAGGTTCTTGAGCTCGCTTTCTTTCCTTGGCATCGGAGAGATTGCTGGTTTAGGCTCTTCTTCTTTTGCCGGGGGAGCTTGTATGGGCTGAGTCGGCACGCTTACACTAGCTGGTGTGGACGCGACTTGCTGCACATTGGCTGGATTTGGCGAAACGTTTTGGACGGGCGTTTCAGCAAAGGGCGTTATGTTCTCCGCGAGAACTCGCTGAGAGGCGTCGTGCTGCGATTCTGCTGGTTTTTCAACAGGCTTTGGTTCTTCTTTTGAAAGCGTCATTGAACACATCTCCAAGGAGGCAAGTTCAAACAAAGAACGAACGTTGGACACGGCTTTTGAATCGACCTGCGTTTTTAAGAGCAAATCAATCATTCTGTTGGCCTGTTCGAAGGAGATTTCGCCCGCCAGCAATTTTGCATCCTCTTCTTTGAGGGCAGAGCAAAGATCGGCTCTTTTTGTTCTTTTGTAAATCAGGACGTCCTTTAGCGCTTCTAATAAAGAGGCGATCAGACGTTTGATGTCGATGCCTCCGGTCAAGAAATCATTGAGTTTTGCAAGGGTTTTGACGACATCGCCTTTAATGACGGAGTTTAGATATTCCACCTTTTCTTTTGTGGATGCTAAGCCGAACACAGACAAGACATCGCTTTCTGTTAATGAAGTTCCCGCAAAGGCCAGGACTTGGTCAAGGATTGACAGGGCGTCTCTCATTCCGCCATCTGATAAATCTATGATTGCGGATAAAGCACCGTCGTCGTAGGCGACGTTTTCTTTGCCCAGAATCTCGATGAGTTTGGCTTTCATATCGTTGGGCTCGATTTTCCCGAAGTCGTATCTTTGGCATCGAGAGAGAATGGTCGGCAAGACCTTGTGAGGCTCGGTTGTTGCTAGGATGAAAACGACGTGCTCAGGGGGCTCTTCTAGCGTTTTAAGCAACGCGTTGAAAGCGCCTTGGGACATCATGTGGACTTCGTCGATGATGTAGATTTTGTAACGGCCACGAATCGGCGCATAGTTCACTCTCTCAATGAGCTCGCGGACTTGGTCAACGCCGTTATTGCTGGCGGCATCAATTTCCACGACGTCAGGATGCGAACCATTATTCAGCGATTCACAGTTCAAACAATGATTGCATTGATGACCTAAACCTTCGGAGCAGTTCAGGGCTTTGGCGAATAGACGAGCCATCGTGGTTTTTCCGGTTCCACGAGGACCGCAAAACAAATAAGCATGGGCGATTTTGTCATTCGCAATCGCGTTTTTCAAAGTGCGGACAATCACTTGCTGCCCCGCTACTTCCTCAAAACTTTGCGGACGGTATTTGTTGTATAAAGCGGTATAGGCCATGGCAAAGGGAATTATACCTTCCCCTTTCATTACTTCCTAGGTCTAATCAAAGATTAGGAGAGGTCCCTAAGCCATGTTATAATTTCGCCCGTTTATGGAAGAAAGCATGCGCAAAAGACTTGAGGTTACTCAAGCTAGACTGGCCCAAATCGAAGAAGAATTGGCGGATGAAAAAGTGGCCGAAGACCTTTCAAAACTCACGAAGCTAACCAAAGAAAGAGCTTCCCTTGAGCCTATCGTCGCCAAGTTTAAGGAATATCTCAAAAACGAAGAGAACTACAAGGATAGTTTTGCCTTGGAAGAGAGTGGCGATGAAGAAATGGTCGAACTCGCCAAAGAGGAGAGAAAAAGCGCCCTTGAAGCCATGCAAGAAATCGAGGGTTCATTGCAGCTCCTTCTCGTTCCGAAGGATCCAAACGATGACAAAAATATCATTGTCGAGATTCGTGGCGCGGTAGGGGGAGACGAGGCAAACCTTTTCGCCGGCGATCTTCTCCATATGTATGCCAAATACGCTGAAAAGCAGGGCTGGACCTTAAAACTTTTGGACGCATCGCTGGGCGCGGCGGGTGGTTACGCCAACGTTTCTTTCATGATCAAAGGCGATGCGGTTTATTCCAAGCTCAAATTTGAAAGCGGAGCCCACCGCGTTCAGCGTGTCCCAAAGACCGAGTCACAAGGAAGGATCCACACTTCCACCGCCACCGTTTTGGTCATGCCCGAAGCGGAGGAGCTCGATATTCATATCAACCCCGCCGATTTAAAAATCGATACATATCATTCTCAAGGCGCAGGCGGTCAAAACGTGAATAAAACCGAATCCGCTGTCCGCATCACCCATCTTCCTACGGGTTTGGTGGTTGCCTGCCAAACCGAAAAAGCACAGCTTCAGAACAAAGAGATTGCTATGCAGATGATCCGCGCGAAGGTCGCTGCCTATTTCCAAGAGAAGGAAGATTCCAAACGTGCCGAAGAAAGAAAACTGAAAGTTGGAACGGGCGAGCGCTCGGAAAAAATCCGCACCTATAACTACCCTCAGAATCGCGTTACCGATCATCGTATCGGCTTCACAATTAATCAGCTAGACCGAGTGATGGAGGGCGAACTCGACCCTGTAATCGACGCTTTGATTCATTATGACCAAGAACAAAAAATGATTGCAGAAGGAAAGAAAGAACAAAATGCCTAAGATTTTTGAGGTTTACAACAAAGCCCTTCAAGAGGGCAAAGACGCCGGCGTTCTTTCTAATGATGTGCGCATTTTAATTGCGCAGGATAACGGCTTCAAAGAACCCATCGACACTTTATTCTATCGAGATTCTGAGATGAAAAATCTCGACTTATTCGAAAAACAATTTAAGCGGCTTTTGCATGGAGAACCGGTCGAATACATTGCAGAAACCGCCTCTTTCTTGCAATTCAAATTGCATGTCGATCGCCGTGTTTTGATTCCGAGAATGGAAACCCAAGAGCTGGTGGCCAAGATTTCGGAAAGCATATCCAATTGGTTTGACCCTCGGAATTTCTTGGTCTGCGCGGACATCGGCACTGGCTCGGGCGCGATCGCCATTGCCCTGAAATCTTTGTTCCCGAATTGGATTGTCTCCGCTTCCGATATTTCGAAAGATGCTTTAGAAGTTGCTAAAGGGAACGCCCAAAAATACAACTTGCCCATCCATTTTTACGAGGGCGATTCCTTAAAACCCTATATCAAGGAGAAAATGAATCTCGATATCATCGTTTCCAATCCTCCTTATATTTTAAACGAGGACGAAGTTCAGGATTCGGTGAAAGACTATGAGCCAAGTTCCGCTTTGTGGCTGGACAAAGAAAATTCGGTCTACGAGAAGGTTTTCCAGGATATCAACAAAGTAAAAAAAGGTGAGATGATGCTCTTTTTTGAAATTGGTTACGACCTTGAGGGTTATTTATTGTCCCTGATGAACAAATATCTCAAGGACTTTGATTACTCTTTTGAGAAGGATTTGAATGGGCTAATTCGTTTCTTATTCGTGCATTTGCGCTAAGGAGGTTTTATGGGAAAAGTTCTTTATTGGAAAAACATTGATGAAGCCGCGGAGCTTCTTAAAAAGGGTGAACTGGTTTGCTTTCCGACCGAAACGGTATACGGTTTGGGGGCGATTTCTTCTTCGGAAGAGGCATTCCACAAACTTGTTGCCGCTAAGCGTCGGCCCGCGGACAAACCCTTCACTTTAATGTGCTCTTCCATTGGCGAAGCTGTTCGCTATTGCGAAATCGATGTGCGTTCCGTCGCCGTCATGAAAAAATTCTTGCCCGGAGAGATCACGGTTATCGTTCCCGTGAGGAAAGATTTGCCAAAATGGGTCACTTTAGGTACCCCGTGGATCGGAATTCGTGTGCCTAACTCCCCTGAAGTGCTTGAGCTAATTGAAAAAGTCGGGACGCCTTTGCTTGTCCCTTCCGCCAATCGTTCCGGGGAACCAACTTCAGCAACGTTTGAAGAGACTTACTCCGTCTTCAAAGATGAAGTAAGCGCCATTATTAAAGGCAAATGTGCATCGAGTCTTGCCTCTACCATCGTTAGGATGGAACCCGGGATAGGAATCAGCCTCATCCGTCAAGGCCCCGTGCCTTTTGACGACATCAAAAAAGTTTACGAAGACGCTTCTATGAACGTTTCGCTTGCCTCGGACCACGGGGCTTTCGATTTGAAAAATACCATCCGTTTGTACCTGCAAGGCAAAGGGTTCAATGTTTTGGACGAAGGGTGCGAATCCAAAAATTCGTGTGACTATCCTTTTTTTGCAGTTAAAGCCGCGAGAGACGTTGCGGAAGGGCGCGCCGATCTCGGCATTGTCTGCTGCACCTCTGGAGAAGGCGTTTGCATTGTCGCCAATAAGATTAAAGGTGTCCGCTGCGGGATTGGCTATAACGATGATTGCGCCGCGAAGCTTCGCGAGCACAACAACGCCAACATCATTAGTTTTGGCGCTAAATACATGAAGACGGAGGATGTCCTTCGCCGTATTGATATCTTCTTGTCCTCTACCTTTTCGCCCCTTGAAAAACACCATCGCCGCGTGGCTGAAATAATCGAATTAGAAAAATAATTTGGTAGAAACGCCTCATTCTCCTTTATTAAAGGGTATGAGCACCAATTTTGTTTGCCCCGTCTGCAAGAACTCCGACCCTAAATATATTGGGAAGCTAAATGGCAAGCTCTATTGCCGAAGATGCATTTCTTTTCAGGGCAAAGAAGCGCGCGCCTCCTTGCCTCGCCCGAGAGAATCGCCTCTTTGCCTTTCTTATTCCCTTTCGGAAGAGCAATCAGCCCTGGCCAAAAAGGCCGTGGAGAATTTCAAACAGGGCATTGATACTTTAATTTATGCCGTTTGTGGTTCAGGGAAAACGGAAATCAGTTACCCCATCATTCAATATGCAATGGAAAGAGGACTGACCGTCGGTTTTGCTTTGCCTCGGAGAGACGTTGTCATTGAGCTTTATGCCCGATTGAAATCCGCTTTCCCTAAGAACTCGATCGTTGCCGTTTATGGCGGACATACCGGTGTGCTTGAGGGAAACTGCATCATTCTCACAACCCATCAGCTTTATCGTTATCCGCATTACTTTGACTTGTTGGTGATGGATGAGATTGACGCTTTCCCCTTCAAAGGGGACGAGACCTTGCTTGCCATGTTTCGCCGATCCTTGAGAGGCCACTGCTTGATGATGTCTGCCACTCCCTCAAAAGCCGTGGTGAAAGAGTTCAAAAGCCCGGGGCATGAGATGCTGACCCTGCACTATTCCGGTTCCGGTTATTAAAATCACCCATAACCCCGCAAAAGTGGCTTTTTTGATTGCAAAACTAAGGGATTATCGTAAGCAAAACAAGCGGTGTTTTGTCTTCGTTCCGACCATTGGTGACAGCGAGATTCTTTTCTCTCTCGTTCGTTTTCTGGCTCCTGGGGGAAATTACGTTTCTTCTCAAAAGGTCGATCGTGCAGAAATCATCGAAGACTTCAAAAAGGGCAGATACCGTTACTTGATTACCACCGCCGTTTTGGAAAGGGGAATCACCGTAAAAAATCTTCAGGTGATCGTTTACGGGGCGGATTCCCCCATCTACGACGCGGCCAGTCTCATACAAATCGCCGGCAGGGCGGGGAGGAAAGCAGATGCACCAAAGGGAGATGTGTTCTTCGTGGCTGACAAAGCAAGCGAAGCAATGGAAAGAGCAATTAAAGAAATCCGCTACTGCAACACCTTTTTGTAAGGTTTGCTTTAAACCCATCGGGGAGGATTCTTTTCTGTCTGGCTTTGTGGGCGAATCTACGTTATGCCCGGAATGTTACCGCCTAATGAAGCCCGAGTGGTTAAAATGGAAAGAAGGCAACGTCCCCTGCACCGCTTTGTATTTTTATAACCCGACGATCCGAACGATGCTCTACCAGTTCAAAGGATGTGGGGACTACGAGCTCAAAGATGCTTTTTTCGCTTATCCCCGCTATCTTTTACGTGTGGTCTACCGGGGCTACACGATTGTCCCCGCGCCTTCTTCGCGCTCTCATAACGAGAAAAGGGGCTTCAACCAAGTTGTGGCGATGTGTGAGTGCCTTGGCCTGCCCCTTTTGGATTGTCTGGAGAAAACGGTGGAGGCAAAGCAAAGCGACCTCTCCGCGACAGAAAGGGCCAAGATTGGCAAATACCTGGCCTATCGGGGCCCTGTCTCCCTTTCAAAGCACAAGATTCTCCTCGTCGACGATGTCTTCACAACCGGGTCGACGGCTCGCGGATGTCTCAAACTTTTGGCGGCTCATCATCCTCGAAAATTGGCCTTCCTAACGATGGCAAAAACCCTCTTAAAATGAGCGCTTTTGGCGCGTTGCTTACCATTTCTTGAAATGGTATGATTACCGGGCTTTTTCGCGAAGGAGTTTTTTGTGGCTAATTTCATTGAATCTATCTTCCACCTTGAGAAACGCGAATTGAACCGCTACGGCAAGCAAGCCGATATGGTCATGAGCTATGAGGACCAAATGAAGGCGCTTAGCGATGATGAGCTACGCGCCAAAACCAAAGAGTTCCAAGAGGCTTTGCGCAGCAAAACGAAGACCCTTGAGGACATCAAATTTGAAGCGTTTGCCGTTTGCCGCGAAGGCGCCAGGCGTGCTTTGCATCAGTTCCCGTTCAAGGTTCAGATCATCGGCGCGTTGGTCCTTAACGACGGCAACATCGCCGAGATGAAGACCGGCGAAGGTAAAACTTTAACCGCGACGATGGCCGTTTATCTCAATGCTTTGACCGGAGAAGGCGTCCACGTCATCACCGTTAACGAATATCTTGCTGAACGTGACGCGAACTGGATGGGCGAAGTCTATCGCTTCCTTGGTTTGACCGTCGGCGTCAACCTCGCTTCGAAAGGCCCCGCGGAAAAGAAAGCCGCTTACCTTTGCGACATCACCTACACCACAAACTCCGAACTCGGTTTCGATTATCTCCGCGATAATATGACCCAGACTTTAGACAACCGCGTCCTTCGCGGGCTCAAATTCTGCGTTGTTGACGAAGCCGACTCTGTCCTGATTGATGAATCGAGGACCCCTCTTATCATTTCCGGCGGCCAGAAATCTTCCGCAAGCCAATACATGGTCGCCGACCGTTTCGTCAAAACCCTCCGCAAAGATAAAGATTTTTCAATCGATATCAAAACCAAAACCTGCTCTCTTACCGACGAAGGCAATAACAAAGCCGAGAGGATGTTTGGCATCCGCAATCTCTACGATCCCGAAAATCAGGACCTAGTCCACCGCATCCATCAAGCCTTGAAAGCCAATTACGTCATGGCTAGAGACGTCGAATACATGGTTGATGGCGAACGCCAAATCCAACTCATTGACCAGTTCACCGGCCGCATCATGAAAGGCCGCGAATACAATGACGGCCTTCAGCAGGCGATCCAAGCAAAGGAAGGCGTGGAAATCAAGCAGGAAACCATCGTTCTTGCAACGATTACCTATCAGAATTTCTTCCGCCTCTACAAGAAGCTATCCGGTATGACCGGTACAGCGAAAACCGAGGAAGAGGAATTCGAGAAGATCTACAACATGAAGGTCATTTGCATCCCCACGAACCGTCCGATTCAGCGTGTGGATGATGACGATGTTATCTATGGCACTCATCAAGCCAAACTCAAAGGCTTGGTGGAAGAAGTCAAACGCCGTCACGAACTTGGCCAGCCGATTCTTATCGGCACCGTCTCCGTTGAGAGTAACGAAGAAATCTCCAAACTCTTAACCTCCGCAGGCATTCCCCATGAGGTTTTGAACGCTAAGAACCAGGCTCGCGAAGCTGAGATCATCTCTCACGCCGGCGAAAAAGGTGCCGTTACCCTTGCTACCAATATGGCGGGCCGTGGTACCGATATTAAACTCACCGACGACGTCAGAAAGCTTGGCGGTCTATGCGTCTTCGGAACCGAAAGACATGAATCCCGCCGTATCGACAACCAGCTCCGTGGCCGTTCCGGCCGCCAAGGAGACCCAGGATATTCCCGCTTCTATGTTTCCTTTGATGATGAGCTTATGCGCCGCTTCGTCAATGACAACATCCGTCAGACTTTCCAAACCCAGCTTGGCGATGATCACTTGGAAAACAAGATGCTTCAAAGCGTCGTCACGAATGCTCAGAAGCAAATTGAAGGCCGCAACTTCGATACCCGTAAGAACCTCTTGGATTACGATGACGTCTTGGCAAAGCAGCGTCAGATCATCTATGACCGACGCGACCGCATCATGCTTGCCGGCGACATTAATGAGCTCGTCCACTCCTTCTTCGCCGATACCGGCAAATTCCTGGCTAAGAAAGCCACCGTCCCCGGCAGAGACGAAGGCCTTATCTCTGGCGAAGCCCTCAAGAAGCTTGTCGAACCCGCGTTCGTGCCGGTAGGGGAATTCCCGTCCAAGGCTTATGACGAGGCTTCTGTTGAAGAAGGTGGCGAAGACCTTGGCGAATACCTCTATGCCTCTTACCTCAAAAAACGCGAAACTTGGCCCGCTGATCAAGCAGACCGCGTCGAACGCTCCATCTCTCTTTCGGTCATTGACCGCAACTGGACCAAGCACATCGATACGATGTCTCACCTTCGCGAAGGCATTGGCCTGCGTTCCTATGCTCAGACCAACCCCCTTCAGGATTACGTCAATGAAGGCTATGCCCTCTTCCGTGAGATGAATTCCAATATCGCCGTTGACTGCGTTTACAACTTCATGAACGTCCGTCTTGTGAAGAAAGAAGAGGCCCCCGCCCCAGACGCCAAACCAGTAGAAGCGAAGGCTGAGGAAACAATGCCTGCAGATAAGCCTCAGGAAAAAGAGGAGCTTGAGGTCGAGCGCCCCGAGTACACTCCGGAAAACAAACCCTCCGAAGAATCTGCTGAACACCCAGAAAAATAATCAAAACAACCGCAAAACCCAAAGGAATAAACATGAAAGAGTTAGTCGAGTTAAAACAAAAAGCCCAGAACTTGGGCGAAGTAGTCTCGCATCTCGGTGATTCTCTTTGACCTCGTCAGTCTAAGAAAAGAAATCACGGAGCTCGAGGCAAAACAAAACGCGGAAGATTTTTGGAATGACCAAAATTCCGCGATGCAAATCGTCAACCGTTTGGCTGATATCAAAGAGAAAGTAAACGGCTACGACAAAGGCGTGTCAGACATCAATGACATTAATGAGCTTCTTTCTTCGTGTGATGAAAAAGACGGAGAGATGATTGAACTCATCGAGTCGATGGAAAACGAACTGGAAGAATCCGCAAAAGCCTTGCGCGCCATTTTGCTGTTCTCCGGCGAATACGATGCCTTGAACTGCACCTTGGATATTCATCCTGGTGCTGGCGGAACCGAGGCCCAAGATTGGTCCTCTATGCTTTTGAGAATGTATGGTCGCTGGGCGGAGCGCCATAACTTCAAATGCCAGGTACTTTCATTGGAAGATGGCGATGAAGCGGGCATCAAATCCGTTACCATCAAAATCACGGGTCATAATGCTTATGGCATGCTCAAAGGCGAAAAAGGCGTTCATCGTTTGGTCCGCATCTCTCCTTTTGATGCGAACGCGAGACGGCACACCTCTTTCTCTTCTGTAAACGTTGTTCCTGAATTCGGCCCTGTTGCCGACGTTGTGATTGACCCTAAAGATCTTCGCATTGATATCTTCCGTTCTGGCGGAGCGGGAGGCCAGAACGTCAATAAGGTTTCTTCCGCCGTTCGTATCACTCATATTCCTACAGGCATCGTGGTTTCTAGCGAAGCCGAGCGTGACCAGCCGAAAAACAAGGCAAACTGCATGGCCATGCTTCGCGACAAGCTCATGCAGAGGAAAGTCGAGGAACGTGAGGCCAAGATGAAGTCAATCATCGGCTTGCAAAAGAGCATCGAATGGGGCTCGCAGATCCGCTCCTATGTCTTCCAGCCTTACCAAATGGTGAAGGACCACCGCACCGATGCCGAGACGGGCAACGTCCAAGCGGTCATGGACGGCGATATCGATTTATTCATCAATGCCTATCTGGAGATGGAGGCTAAGAATGCCGATGCTCAAAAGGCAATGGAATAAAGCCGAAGCGAAAAAGTTTTTCAAAAACATCTTGCTCATCACTGTGGGATGCTTTGTTTTGGCTGCTGGGACGGTTGCTTTCTTGCTGCCTCTTGATTTGGTCACGGGCGGAGTTAGCGGCGTCTCCGTCATTGTGAACCATTATTTGGAACCGATTTTGGGAACTCCGTTGCAGGATATCGTCGCTTGGGTCATCCAAGTTGTTTTGCTTATCGTGAGTTTCATTTTTCTTGGCAAGAAATTCACTTTGCATACCATTTACGCAACCCTTCTTTACCCTGCTTTTTTGACGATTCTCATGCGTACCCATGCCCTGGATTTCATCTCTAACGCGATTAAGCCTGAAGGGGCTGGAGATTTGCAGATTGTTTACACGCTCATCGCAGGGGTTTTTGGCGGTGCCTTCTCTGGCGCAGGCGTTGCCATTACTTTCCTTGGCGATGGCTCCACGGGAGGGTTTGACGTTCTCGCCGCAATCTGCGCGAAGCATACGCCCGTGAAGGAAGGCCTCTCTACCTTCATCATCGATGCCACCATCGTCATTGTTGGCATGATTTGCCTACGTGATATCGCCAATGGTCTGATCGGCATATTATCCGCCCTAGTTTGCGCTTTGGTCGTGCAATACGTTTATGTCAACTCGAACCAATATGTCATCGCCGACATCATCTCCGACAAAACAGAAGAAATCATGGAATACGTGCACATGAAGATGGAGCATGCCACTACGGTGGTTGACTGCGTTGGTGGATATACTGGGCAGTCCCGCAAGATGCTCCGCGTCGCTTTCAATAAGAAAGAACTCTATTCCTTCCGCTCCTTCATTGCCACGGTGGACCCCCGGGCTTTTGTCTCCTTTACTCAGGCTTCTATGATCAATGGGGAGGGCTTTGCTCCTTTGGTTACCACCAAAAAGAGGAAAAAGGATGAGTAAAGTTCAAGGATATGAATCCCATCCTTTTGAACTGAAGGCTCCCTATGTCCCTACTGGCGATCAGCCTCAGGCGATCGAAAAACTTTTAGAAGGCGTCAAGGAAGGAAAACAGGTCCAGGTGGTCTTGGGCGCGACCGGAACTGGCAAAACCTTCACTGACGCAAACATCATTGCCGCGCTAAACCGCCCCACTCTCATCATGGTTCACAACAAAACCTTGGCGAGCCAGCTTTACGCGGAGTTCAAAGAACTGTTCCCGAATAACCGCGTTGAATATTTCATCTCGAACTTCGATTTCTACCAGCCGGAAGCCTATATCCCCAAAACCGATACCCACATCGATAAAAACGCAGTGATGAACGAGGAAATCGATATGATGAGAACTTCGGCGATGAACTCGGTCTTGTCGCGAAGGGATACGATTGTCGTTGCTTCCGTCGCTGCGATTTATGGATTAAGCGACCCCAATGAATATCAGGGCCTTATTTTTGAAATTCGCCAAGGAGAGGAACTTGATCGGAATGCGCTCTATCGCCAATTAACGGAAGCCCAATACACTAGGAATAATCTCGAACTTAAGCCTGGTACCTTCCGCGTAAGAGGCGACGTCATCGACATTGCCCCCGCTACCCACGATTATTACATCCGCATCGACTGCTTCGGGGACACCGTTGATTCCATTGCTCAAGTAGATGCCGTCACAGGCGAAATCATAAAAACATACGCGACCTACCCTATTTTCCCGGCTTATGACCATGCTTCAACGAAACAGCGCATCGAAAGAGCCTGCGCGAGCATACAAGAAGAACTCGAGGAACGCCTAGCTTATTTCAGATCCGGAGGCAAACTTCTTGAGGCGGAGCGCCTTGAGATGAGGACAAGACAGGACATTGACTCCATGAGGGAGTTTGGAAGATGCCCTGGCATTGAAAACTACTCCCGTCATATTGACGGCAGAAAAGAAGGGGAACGCCCGTTCACTTTGCTTGACTATATGCCGAAGGATTTCCTTTTGCTCATCGACGAAAGCCATGTCACCTTCCCTCAAATTAGGGGAATGTACAACGGGGATCATTCTCGCAAGGAGACGCTTGTTGAATATGGCTTTCGCTTGCCTAGCGCTTTGGATAACCGCCCTCTCAATTTCAGCGAATTCGAGTCTTTGATGCCCTCTGCGGTCATTTGCACTTCCGCGACCCCCGGGGATTACGAATTAGGAAAAAGCAATGGCGAGGTCGTGGAACAAATCATTCGCCCTACTGGCTTGCTGGATCCCCTTATCTCAGTCCGGCCGACCATGGGGCAAATCGAGGATTTGCTTTTCGAGATTCGGGAACGCATCAAAAAGCAAGAAAGGGTCATGATCGTCACTTTGACCATCAAGATGGCGGAAGATCTAACCTCTTATCTAAAGGAAAGAGGAATCAAGGTCACCTATCTTCATAATGAGACGAAGACGCTTGAAAGAACGGAGATTATCTATCAACTTCGCAAAGGGAAATACGATGTCTTGGTGGGCATCAACCTTCTTCGTGAAGGGCTTGATATCCCTGAGGTTTCCTTAATTGCTATTTTAGATGCGGACAAAGAAGGTTTCCTTCGTTCCACTCGCTCCCTGATTCAGATTATTGGCCGTGCGGCGAGAAATGCGCACGGCGAAGTCATCATGTACGCGGATTATTACAGCGACTCGATGAAGGAAGCCATTGAAGAGACGAATCGCAGGCGCAAGATCCAGCAAGCGTATAACGACGAGAACGGTATCATCCCAACGACGATTATCAAGCCGATTACCCCGCCGCTTCATAACAGCGAGACGGAAACCGAAAACTTTGTGAAAAACTCCGCAAAAATGTCTCGAACGGAGATTCAGAAGCACATTTCCGAGATAGAAAAAGAAATGAAGAAAGCCGCAAAAGCCTACGATTTTGAACGTGCCGCGGAGCTTAGGGACATCCTTTTCGAGGCTCGCGCATCCATGGGTGATAAGAAATGAAAAAATTTGACGCTTACTTCTTTGATTTCGACGGCACCTTGTTTGATAGCAGGGAGTCTTTGCTTCCTGTCTGGCGTTATGCTTTTAAAAAAGCCGGCATTGTTGACGTTAGCGAAGAGCAATGCGAGGAGTTCAGTCACCATCCTTTGAAATATGCAGCGGATCAAACGGGGGTTAAGGACTTCGATACCTTCTATCGCGCAATCACGGAAGGATTGGAACTCGAAGAGACCATCAAAGCCACCAAAATGTTCCCTGACACCGTTTCTATTATCGCGACCCTTTTCTCCAGAGGCCTTCCTTTAGGCATCGTTTCCAGCAACGTTTCAACGCATATCGAACGAGTCTTGAAAGACAAAGGCATGGCAAAATACTTCTCGGTCTTATCTTGCTCCGATTTGTATTCCGCGCCTAAGCCCAACCCCGAGCCTTGTCTTTATGGTTTGGAGCGCATGGGTCTTGCCCCAAGCAAATCCATCTGCCTCGTCGGAGATTCCCTGCAAGATGTTGAATGCGCGAAGAACGCAGGAATTACAGGAATTTTGCTAGACCGCGACGGGAAATATTATGACTACGACGGCATAAAAATCGCCTCGCTTTATGAGCTTGTTTTTTTGCCAATTTGCAGACTAAATGCAGTTTAGGTCTAAAAAAGGCTCATTATCGGACT
>CAVKPZ010000026.1:0-16597 GCA_963658395.1 Lachnospiraceae bacterium
CCCAGCAAAAATCAAAGCTTATCCCGGGATGTTGCATCGACTTTGTCACCTAACAGGGAATAATTCATTTTGGAGGAAAGCAAAATCCCATCCGCATCATACCATCCATCGAAGAGGTAGCCTTCTTTCGGGGAGGCGTTTAAGCCAATGGAGGAGGAATAAGGATAGTATCCTTCTCCGCTCACAATCCCCGCCTCACTTGGGGAAACGCTAATCCCTACCCGGACGTCTTGCCGAAAAATGGCTTTGAAAACCATTCTCGAAGATAGCTCCGGGGTGAAAAGAAAATTTCCGTCCTCATCAAAAACCTGCCGATCGTTATAGCTCCAGCCCCTGAAGTGGTACCCCTCTTTTTCACAGTCAAAGAAGAAAGAAGTCAAAGACCAGGCGTCCATCCTCACATCCCCTTTGTAAGAGGGAGAGCTTCCCCCGTCGAGATCGAAAACGACCGTGTATCCCGTTAATACAGAAGAAGAGCTTTCGTCGGTTTTTGACTCAGAGACGAAAGATTCCCCTTCGTTAGAGGAGGGAGAAAAAGACGAAGAGGGATTATCACCGCTTGCCGCGCATCCGCTCAAAAGGAAGATGGACGAGAGAACGAGCAATGTCTGTTTTAGTTTCATAAGTGCCTCCAAAAATCAAAAAGGTATGGTAAAGCCGCCACCGACAACAAAGCGCCAACGTCGGCAAATTCTGTTTGTTACGGACGGCAAGGCGCAAGGCCAAAATGCGCTTGATAGACTTCGTTTCAGCGGAGGCGCCACAAGACACAAAAAGGCCCACCTTTTCGGGCGGGCCCTGATCGCTTGTTTTCAGAGCGCGGTTAGGGACGAAGTCTCTGTGCAAAGCAAAGACTTTTAGCCTGTGCGCTCACGGTTTGGGTTGTCTTACTTAACGTCGGGGAGAAGGCCCATGAAACGAGCTTTCTTAACGGCGCTAGCAAGCTGGCGTTGATACTTCGCACTGGTGCCGGTGATGGCACGGGGAAGGATTTTGCCATCGGCACCGATGAACCTGCCGAGCAACTCGGCATCTTTGTAGTCGATATACTCGATGTGGTTCTTGGTGAAATAGCAGGCCTTCCTGCGGGAACGCATCTTGCGGAATGGCATTTTCTAATTTCCTTTCTACGAGCATTAGAACGGGAGGTCGTCTTCGACGATGTCGAGGCCGTCCAGATTCTTATTCTCGGTTTGGGGATTGACCTGCGGGGCGGGTTCGGCAGAACCCGTGTCCGGGGTGTATCCCGAATTGCTGCTTGCGCTGCGCGAAGCATCCTTGGGGTCAAGGAATTCGACAGCGGAGGCAGAAACTTCCGTGACGGTCATTTCGACATTGTCACGGCGAGTGTACTTACGTTGCGTTAAACGCCCATTGACGCCGACCAAAGAACCTTTGTGAGTGAATTTGGCGACGTTGTCGGCGGACTTGCCCCACACCGTTACCGGCATGAAGATCGTCACTTTTTCTCCGTTCGGGCCACGATAAGAATCATCGACGGCGAGGGTGAAGGAAGCCACGCTCATCCCTGAGCTGGTCTGACGGAGTTCGGGGTCGCGGGTAAGGCGACCAACGAGTACGACACAATTAATCATTTCTTGAATCCTCCTGATCTAAGTTATTTGTGTTCGACAGTAACTAGATGACGGATGACGTTGGAATCAAGTTTGACAAGACGATCAAATTCTTTGAGCGCCGCGGGTTCCGCAGTCACTTTGATGACCACATAGTAACCTTTGGTGTTGTTTTTGATCGGGCTCGCGAAATCTTTGACGCCCCACTCTTTGACATCGTTGACAGTCGCTTTCTGAGCAGTCAGGATGCCATGGAGCTTTTCGATCTCGGCCTTACGCGCAGTCTCATCGAGAGTGGCGGTAAGGATGTACATGATTTCGTACTTTCCCATGATTGTTGCACCTCCTAATTTCGGTCTTTGGATCACATCTTTATCTCGTGTGACCATAAGAGAATGTGTTGCCTTCTTCCTTCTTAGAAGGCACGCGCATTATACGGAAGGGAGGAGTCAATTACAAGAAACAACGCTCCATCATCATAGATGAGGGTTGAACCTTCCCTCACCTAATTAATAAAGGGGAATTCGCGAAAATTACCAATTTTCATCGAAATTCATTGAAAAAGTTTATCCGCGAAAGCCAAGGCGGATGAAAAAAGACGGGGAGGAAAAGACATATACGTCGTCTTCAAGCCCATAGGAAACGGGGATTTCTTCGCCTAGAGGAATCTCCTTTTTGTAAGCAACGTCAAGGAAAGAGGGCTCGTGGCTTTTTAGGAACGAAGGGGGGATCAGATCCTCAGCTTCGTCGAAATAGGCGGTGTTATTCATGTGACCGTTAAGATCGCAATCTCTCCATTTCGCCGCAAAAGTGGCATTTTTGGTGAGTTCAAAACCTTTAAAGGGGAATTGGAAACCTATTTCATCTCCGCAAGACTCTCCATTGATAACAATGCCATATTGTTCGGGGTTCACCATCGAGCGTCTCCGCTCGTCAATCAGCGTCCAGGCCGCGCTAGAAGAAACAAGGAGCTCGCCAGAAGAAGCATAGATTTTGCAGTGCCGAGGAAATAAAAAGGGGATTCTCTCACCAGGGTAGCTCACCATTCGAATCGTCTCGTTGTATTTTGGGAGGCGATTGATGGCCAATCTTTGCTTCCCAATCACCCAAAGAAGTCCTCGATCAAGCGTCTTCTCTTTTGGATATCCCAGGTTCTCAGTATCCTCGATCGAAATCTCTTGGAGGAATTTGAGCAACGACGAAAGACGAAGGCGCCTAGAGGGGTCGCAATGTTCGGTAAGGATTTTTATGCTTTTCGATAGCATGGGTCACTTATTTCTTAGCCAAACGAGCGGATATCTCATCGATTAAAGCAGAGAATGTGGAAAGTTTAGACCACTTTTTTTGAGGTATCTTAATGTCAAAAGCGGACTCAATCTGCGTCATGAGGTAAATAAAGGACATCGAGTCAACGCTGGCATCTGTGTTGATATTGGAATCCTCATTGATTTCAACCCCATCCAGGTCCGGAACACTGTTGCGGATGACCACAATTGCTTTTTCTTTAATCTCTTCGCGCTCCATAAGTAGCTCCTTCTCTAGTTTATATCATCCCTTGCAAAGCCCAACGCTTTATTTTCCCGGTTTGGGTGCGGGGCAATGGCCCAGGGAAATAAAGAACCACGGCAATTCTGTTCGAATAGGGAAGGCTTTCGTTGAAGGAGGCGACGGCAGCGGAATAGTTATCCTGCAAAGTCGCTTTACCTATCGCCAAAAATATCTGGCCCTTCCCGTTTTTCCCAATCGCGAAGTCTTTGTCTGCTCCTAAAAGCGCGGCTAGCTTCCCTTCATATTCAGGACAATAAATCTTTGTCCCGTCATCCAAAACAAGAATGTCCTTCTTGCGGCCTTTGATGTGCAGCAAGCCTTCTGAGTCCAGATACCCAAGATCCCCGGTAGAGAGGACGCCGTTATGCAAAACGGCTTTTGTTGAGACTTCGTCTTTGTAGTACCCGCTCATCAAGCAAGGCTTGCAATCAAGCAGGATTTCCTCGTCTGAGCCGAAAGAGACACGAACGTCTGGGCAAAGAGACATCGCCCGGGGATCTTTGCCAAGCGAAAGCGCCACGCCAGAGCTCGTCTCCGTTAGGCCGTAGCCAAAACAAACGCGAATCCCCTGGCCAGAAATCATTTGAAGGAGAGAATCTGAGCAATCGCCAGCCCCGATAAGAACCAATTTCAGTTCTGGGTTAAACAAATGCCTTGAGACAAAGAAAAAGGCCATCTGAGGGACAAGGCTCACCGCGGTTGGCTTAAAGTAAGAGAAGTCCGCGAACATTTGTTTCATCCCTCGGCTTAAAGCAACACATGCGCCGCAAGAAAGCCCCCAAAGCAACGAGCAAACGAAGCCAAAGACATGGTTGAGGGGCAAGCAGGAATAGAGAATATCGCTCGGGGCAAGAGGAAGCAAAGACGCTCCATTATAAGCGGAGGAGCAAAGGCTCTCCTCGCTTAGGCAAACAGCTTTATTACTACTCGTCGTTCCCGAGGTAAAGAAAAGGATTTTCCCATCTTGAGTCGCCTCTTTATCTACCAAAGAATCTTTTAAAGCCTCTTTTAACTCGGCTGGCCCGATCAGGAAATTAACGTCTACGGCTTTGGTTTTCTCTTTTAAAGAAGCGACATCTTCTAAGGGCGAGAGCAAAACAATCTGTCTCTTTTTCGAAGAATATGCAAAAACAGCAAGAATAGAGTCGAGGCTCCCATCCATCAAAATCCCCGCAGTTCCGCTTTCTTTGATTGGATATGCGTGGATTTCGCGAATGAGTTCGCCATAAGTAATCGTTTTCTTAACACTGTTCTCTTCGCAAAGAAAAGCGGGGCCATCCTGCTTTTGGTCAAGCAGCATATCCAAGAATGAGTTGTAACGTCTTCTTTGGGAACTCATAGAGAAATGATATTCGAATTGATATCGCCATATCGGTATTTTTATCCCGTTTTACTTTTATTCTATGAATAACGTCTTAAAATAAGACCAAATCTGAAAAGGAGACCATTATTAATGGACAAAAACATCAGAATCGCCATTATTGGCGGCGGCCCGGCCGGCCTTTCGGCGGGCATGTATCTCGAAAAGAAGGGATACGACAATTACGTCATCTATGAAAGAAGCGGGCGCGT
Source organism: Lachnospiraceae bacterium (assembly GCA_963658395.1). Classification (GTDB taxonomy): domain Bacteria; phylum Bacillota_I; class Bacilli_A; order RFN20; family CAG-826; genus Alloenteromonas. The sequence continues at coordinate 4,695 of CAVKPZ010000026.1, forward strand.
CGGCGGCAAATGCTTCTCCCCCACTTATAACGGAAAGCGTTATGAGATGGGCGCCATCATGGGCGTTCCATCTTATTACGCCATCTCCGACATTGAAAAGTTTGCCGGCGTCGAGCACAAAGGGCCAAAACTAGTCCGCAACTATAAGTTCCCCGACGGACGTCTCGACTATCGCTGGGACACCGCCTCGGCCATGAAGAGCCCCGCCAAGTATTTCTTCAAGCACCCGAAAGCCGCCCTCCATCTCAAGAAGCTCCAAAAGCAAATCAAGAGATTCGGCGAAATCCTCGCCACAACCTATAAAGGCTACGACGTCACCGGCCATATCGGCGTCAGCGAAGGTCGCTATGAGGGTTATGCCGTCACCCCGGGGCGCGAACCAATTTCCGGCACCAACCCGAATCTCAAAGATCTTTCGATGCCATTCAAGGATTTCTGCGAGAAAGTCGGATGCCCGCTCGTCCAGGAAGTCTGGATCCAGCCCTTCACCTCCTTCGGTTACGGCTTCTTCGATGAAATCCCCGCCGCTTATGTTCTTAAGTATCTCGACTTCCAGACGATGATGAACTTCGTCAAGATGAACCTCTGGACCTGGGAAAACGGAACGCAATCGATCTTCGAAGCCCTCAACGATCACTTGAAGCACCCCGCCGTCCTTAATAGCGACGTCTCCAAAGTCGTCCGTGGCGACAAGGTCACCCTCACCGTCAACGGCAAAGAAGAGATCTTCGACAAGATCATCATCACCTGCCCGATTCAAATCGCGACCGAGAAGAACCCGCTCAATAATCCGAACGCCATTTCCCTTGAAAAGTGGCTTGATGTCACGGATGATGAAAAAACACTCTTCTCCAAAATCGACTATGAACGCTATGACACTCAGGCCTTCCAGGTTGAACCAGACAAATATCCCGATGTCTCTTATTACATCGTCGACAACATGGTCCCGGAAAAAATGCCCCATGTCATGATCTACTATCATCGCTGGGCCAATGAACCCGATCAGCCGATTGTGAGCTACACCCTCCGCCATCACAAAACCTACAACGACGGGAAGGAAATTCCTTACGAGGGAACCGAGAAAATCATCAGTGAGGATATGAAACAGCTCGGCTCTCCCATCAGAGTCGTCGATGGCAAAGAGGCCATTCTCACCCGCTACCAGGCTTACTACTTCCCCCATGTCTATTCTGAGGATTATGCCGCGGGGTGGTATGAGAAGGTAGAGGCCATGCAAGGCAAGAACAACACTTTCTACGCCGGCGAAATCATGTCCTATGGCGACATGGACGAAACCTGTGAATATTCTCACGACCTTGTAGAAAGATTCTTCTGATCTACGCCACCAGGAGCTCGCGAAAGCGGGCTCTTTTTCTTTATGAAAAACCACCGTTTTGCGGTGGTTTAGGTTCGGGATTTCTGCAGAAGTCCCTTATTTTTCATCCTTCATTGTCGGGAAGAGGATAACTTCGCGGATATTGTCTTGCTCGCCAAGCAACATGCAGAGACGGTCGATGCCGCAGCCGATGCCACCTGCTGGAGGCATGCCATAATCAAGAGCGTCGATGAAAGTGAAGTCGATATCCGCGGCTTCTTCGTCCCCACGTTTCCTTGCCTCAAGTTGAGCGTCGAAACGCGACTTCTGATCAAAGGGGTTGTTAAGCTCACTATAGGCGTTACCCATTTCAGTGCCGCCAATGAAGAACTCGAATCTCTCGACGAAGCGAGGATCTTTGCTCCGCTTGGTAAGAGGGGAGAGCTCGACGGGGTAGGTGTGAATGAAGGTCGGCTGGATGAGGGTGCGTTCGACGAATTCATCGAAGAAGGCATTCATGATATAGCCGACGCTGTTCCAACTCTTTTCAAGAGGGACATGGTGTTCTTTGGCGAGTTCCACCGCTTCTTCGAAAGTCATTTCTTTGGTGAAGTCGACGCCGGTCTTCTCTTGGATGGCTTCTGCCATGGAAACCCAACGGAACCCCTTGGAGAAGTCGATGTCGTTGCCCATCCAATGGAAGGTCGTCTTGCCAAGGGCTTTGCAGAAACGCTCAAAGAGTCCTTCAACCCATTCTTTCATGGAGCGGAGGTCGCCATAGGCCTGATAAAGCTCAATGGTCGTGAACTCGGGGTTGTGTCTGGTATCGATGCCTTCGTTGCGGAAAATACGTCCGATCTCATAAACGCGATCGATGCCGCCGACCATGCACTTCTTGAGATTAAGCTCTGTGGCAATGCGAAGGTAGAAATCTTTATCAAGAGCGTTGTGGTGGGTCACGAACGGGCGGGCGGAAGCCCCGCCAAGAATCGGGGAGAGAACCGGGGTCTCGACTTCCACGAAGCCAAGACCATCGCAGTAGTGCTGGATTTCCCTGACGATGCGCGGGCGAAGGAGGGCCATCTTGCGGGAATCGTCGTTGACGATGAGGTCCACATAGCGATGGCGGAAGCGATCTTCGGTATCGGTAAGCCCATGGAATTTCTCAGGGAGAGGCTTCAAGCATTTCACGATGTGGGTGTATTTGGTGCAGCGGATGGTGAATTCGCCCGTTTGGGTCTTCATCAAAGTGCCTTGGACGCCAGCGATGTCACCAAGGTCGGACAATTTGAAAACGGCGTAGTTTTCCTCACCTACAACGTCGCGGCCGATCCAGACTTGGATGCGACCATATTCGTCTTTGATATTAAAGAAGGCGGCTTTGCCCATCTTGCGGAGCGAAACAACGCGACCCGCGATATCCACAACAATATTTTTGCTTTCAAGCTCTTCGGGAGTTAGTTCTCCATATTTTTCGCGAAGGTCGCAGATGCGGTCCTTCCAGTCATAGCGAGAGCCAAAAGGATCGATTCCTAATTCCTCGTATCGTGGGAGTTTCGCGCGACGCGCTTGCTCCTGGTCAGTAAGTTTTTCTTCCATGTGATTTGCCTCTTCGGTGCGGAAAGTAGTTTATCCCAAAATGAAGATGGTTGGAAGGCGGTCCAAAAGGCCGAAAAGCGCCTTCCACTCATTTCAGTTAGGCTAAATCAAGCAAGAGATGGGTTCAGCTCAAAATAAGAGTAATAGGCGTCTTTCCCAATTTGCTGGTAAGCGCTCGTTATGTAGTCATAGAAATAGTTCTCTTCATTAAAAGATGCTGTGGTCAGCACCCAAAAGGGCTTGTTTGATTGAAGAAAATCCATCACGTATTCGTTGATCTGATAGTTGTCCGTCGACCACCACGAAGAAAATCCAAGGTACTTGCAAGAGGAAACTCTCCCCAAATAGCTCATTGCTCCGGAATTCGCGTCGAGAACGTATACCTCCTTCTCATGGTCGGGGTCTTTGCTTTCAATCAGAGAGGTCAAATTCCTTTGAGTTTCAAGGCTACATGAGACGCTTCCGCGAACCTCCCAAGAAGAGAACATTATGGGTTCGCTGGGAAGAAAGGCCATCAAAGAAACTGTCAGAGCAATAACTCCTATGATGGCTGAAACGGAAGCCAGCGAAATAGAAAAGGCTTCCCCCCCATTTCCATTGGCATCAAGTTGTAGATCATGGCCAATAGAACCACGGGGATAAAACTAATCCAATAATTGGAGTATCTAGCTATGCCGATTTGCACAATCCCAACCACCAAAACAACAACGAACAGAAAAAGATTCATGGATTTGTCCAGTCTCCCTCTTCGAAGAAAGATGGTCAATAAAGGGATGAGGGTGATGGCAATTGTGAATATTCTTGTCAAGACGCGATCAAGGTCTCCATGGTTGACGATGTAAACCGCAGACTGAAAATAAACGCTATGAATCATTTCGGACAAAAAGCCCCTGCAAGAGGCTTCAATCAAACAAGCAGAGGCAGGAAGCATAAATCCAAAAATGGCAATAAGGGCGTTCCAGAGCAGCTGAATATCTCGCTTCCCTTTTAGCCAATAAACAAAATAGAAAACCACCACCCCCAAGGGCAGCGCCGCCTCCGATGGCCTAGAAGAGAAGGCGAGCCCGGCGCCTATGCCGGCAACAAAAGAGCCGAAAAGGAAATAACAATCCGATTTTCTGCTGATCGCTCTGACATAAAAGAGGACGCATATCGAGAAAAACGGATTGAGAAGTTCGCCGGAATGATGCCCGTTCATGCAAGTGAATGACATCAATATCGCTCCGATTAGCAAAGTGGAAACCGCGGCTTTTTTGTTGCTATAGCCAAGCTCTTTAAACACTAGGAAGTAGCAAAAGACATTCACGGACATGAAGATGGACATGATGGGATACATACCTTTGTTCCCCATCAAAGCCCCAAAGGCTTCAATCCAGAAAACATATAGGCCTTTATGGTCGAAAACATCAATGTAAGGCTTAAGCCCATTCAAATACGCGCGCCCAAGATACAAGAAAAAATTCCCATCAATGTCGTTGTGCCCAAACTGGGTTCCTGAATACAAAGGCGAGATGCCGGTCGGCCCAAAAAGCAAAGCTAAAAATCCGAACCCAATGCAGCAAGCGACAAGAATCGGCCATTGGATGCTTTCTTTGCCGGTCTTTTTTTCTTCCCGCATTCTTCCCCCTAACATCCGCTGATTTTAATAATCTTGACAGGTAATAACAATTCATTCCGTTTAAAGCTGCAAGGAAGAATTCTACAAGGTTCCACTTCCGAGCCATACGTCATCCGTTTTCTTCGCATACTCAAAGTGGATAAAGAGCTTCCGTTGGGCTAAAATTCGGGCCATCCATGGAATTTATTAACTTTTGCAAAGATTGGCTCTTCGGTTTTCTGGGCATTGACCTCATGATGAAAGCGGCCGAAAGCAACCAAGCCATCCCGGCGCAAGCCTATGTTCAATTAGTCTTCTCCCTAGTCACGCTAATCATAGGAGTTCTGAATTTCCACCGTTTTATTTATACCCTCATTGGCTTTTTCGCAAAGCCAAAGATTTTTCCGAAACTAAGCGAACGAACCAACCGCTATGCATTTGTCCTTTCCGCCAGAAACGAAGAAGCCGTTATCGGGAACTTAATAGACTCCATTCGAAATCAAGAATATCCACAAAAACTTATCGACATTTATCTGGTGGCCGATAACTGCAGCCCCGGAGATAAAACGGCGGAAATTGCAAGGCAAAAGGGCTGCTATGTTTATGAGAGACACGACCCCGAACACGCGCGAAAAGGCTATGCGCTAGAGTGGGTTTTCAGCCAGATGAAACAAACAATTGACTTAGAAAAAGATTATTTTGCTTATGTTTTCTTTGATTCCGACAACGTGCTGGCGCCAAATTATCTAAGCAAAATGGATGATGCGATGATGGGTGGAAAATTCGATGTCTGCAAAGGCTATCTCAACATCAAAAATTTAAACGAGAACTGGGTGACAGGAATAAATGGAATCAATTTCTACAGAAATACATTATGCCTTTCTAGACCGCGTGTTGTGGTTGGCGCAACCGCCCAGGCCATCAACGGAACCGGCTTCATGGTGCGCTCGTCTTTGCTAAAAAACGGATGGCACGGCCATGAGATTGTCGAAGATTCCGAATTCGCCGTGAACTCCGTCTTGGCAGGGGCACATCTGGGATTTTGCGAAGAAGCGAGCTACTATGACGAACAACCTTCCACGATTCGTCTATCCTTCCGCCAAAGAATACGGTGGGCGAAAGGAAGTCTAATTAACTGGTGGCACGCAGGTTCGCGCCTCTTCAAATCTTTCTTCAAGCACCCAACATGGCAAAAATACGATGCTTACTGGGACTTATTCCCTTACTCTCTGTTTTCTTTTTTGTGGCCACTGCTCTATCAAATAATAACTCTTATTTTGATGCTAGCGACCGGCATGCCTGCTTGGGGTTCTTTCTTGAATTACCTATTATCGACATTCATTGGCGCATATGTCGGGGGGCTTGTCATGGCTTGCTTTGTTTTGCTCAGGGAATGGCGAAAGGTCCATTTCAATTGGTGGCAAGCAATACTTATAAGCTTTGTCTGGCCCTTTTATGATATTTCGGGAATTTTTCTCAACATCGCTTGCTTATTCATGAAGGTCACTTGGAAACCAATTCCTCATAAGATTGTAGCCGATCCAAATGCCTTAGTCGCTGAAGAAAAAGCAAAAGAAAGAAAAAAAGAAACCGAGCCCCGTTAAAAGGGTTTTATAACTGGTGCAAATCCATGACGTTTTTCCATGCCGAGACAATTGAAGACACTTTTGCGACGTATTTTGAAGAATCGAAAGCTTTATCGCTTAGAACGTCATAGATAATATCGGCGATCTCAATTGCCTGGTCTTTGTTGCATCCGCGGGTCGTAGAAGCGGCGAAACCGATGCGAAGCCCTGAGGTCTGATTGGGTTTAAGCGTATCCCCATGTATCATGTTTTTGTTCGTGGTGATGCCGATTCCTTCTAGACGGTTTTGGGCTTCCAAACCCGTTAAGCCGAACGAATCTAAAACATTCAGCAAGAAAAGATGATTCTCCGTTCCGGACACGACGCATCCTTTTCTAGCAAGTTCATCGGAAGCGGTTTTCGTATTGACCAAGACTTGTTTCATGTAGGAAACAAAAGAAGGCTGTAAATCCTCAAGGAAATTCACGGCTTTTGCAGCGATAATGTGTTCCAATGGCCCACCTTGCGTATAAGGGAACACCGCGGATTTGATTGGCTTTATCAAGTCTTCGCGATTGGTCATGATGAGCCCTCCGCGAGGGCCGCGAAGAGTCTTGTGGGTCGTCGTTGTGACGATATCCGCATAATCGCAAGGGTTCTGGCAAAGCCCGGCGGCAATGATACCGGCGATATGAGCCATGTCGACCATAAAGAAGCAATGGGCTCCATGCTTTAAGTTATGCGCGTCGATGAGTTCTCTCATCTTTTTGAAGTCGATCGCGTAGGGATAGGCGCTATAACCAGCAAGGAATAGATCGGGCATTTCCTCTTCGAGCTTTGAAGCGATGATCCCGTAATCAAGCCTCCCATCGTCCCCCAAAGGATAGTGGGCAAAGCGATAAGTCTGCGCGGAAAAAGATACCGGAGAACCATGCGTTAAATGGCCCCCATCGTTAAGGGTAAGAGAAAGAACTTTGTCACCGGGCTTGATTAGCGCATGATAGGCAGCAAAATTCGCCTGGGATCCAGAATGTGGCTGCACGTTCACGTAGGCTACATGGAAAAGTTCCTGCGCGCGCCTCATCGCGATTTCCTCCACCGCATCGACGTTCACGCAGCCGCCATAATAACGATGCCCAGGGTAGCCTTCCGCGTATTTCGCCATGAAAATGGAGGAAGAGGCTTCCCTCACATCCGTGGATGGATAGTTCTCCGATGCGATTAATTCAATGCCTTCGTTTTGCCGCTTAGCCTCGGCTTGGAAATAGGCTTCCACTTCTTTGTCTGCAATCATGAGGCCATTATAGAAGCGCTACGAGTAAAGAAAAGACTCGCCTTCGCGAGTCCCTTCTTTCACTCCGCGGCAGTAACCTGACCGCCGGTATAGAGCTGATAGTATTTACCTTTCTGCGCAAGCAAGGCGTCATGATCGCCACGCTCAATGATATGACCATGCTCAAGCACCATAATAACGTTGGAGTTTTGAATGGTCGAGAGACGGTGGGCGATAACGAAGACCGTTCTGCCCTTCATGATGGCATCCATGCCTTGCTGCACGAGTTTCTCGGTGCGCGAGTCAATGGAGGAAGTTGCCTCATCGAGAACGAGGACCGGCGGGTTCGCGCAAGCGGCTCTAGCGATGGAGAGCAACTGGCGCTGTCCTTGGGAAAGGCCCGCGCCGGCACCATGCAAAACGGTGTCATAGCCTTGAGGCAGCATGCGGATGAAGTTGTCGGCGTTGGCAAGTTTAGCCGCCTCTATCACTTCCTCGTCCGTTGCATCAGGGTTGCCGTAACGGATGTTCTCTTTGACGGTGCCTGTAAAGAGATTCGTCTCTTGAAGAACCATGCCCATCGCGCGACGGAGGTCCTTCTTCTTGATTTTGTTAATGTTGATGTCATCGAAGCGAATCTTGCCGTCGGCAATATCGTAGAAACGATTAAGCAAGTTGGTGATCGTGGTTTTGCCAGCGCCCGTCGGACCGACGAAGGCAATCTTTTGCCCGGGCTCTGCATAAAGCGTAATTTCGTGCAGGACCGGCTTATCTTTCACATAGGCGAAGTCAACATCGTACATGTTGATTTTGCCCTTAAGCCAGGTGTAGGTAATGGTGCCGTCTTCGGTGTGAGGATGCTTCCAGGCCCATTTTCCCGTGCGATGATCGGCTTCGACGGGTTCGCCGTCTTTGCCTTCATCCGCGTTGACCAAGGTGACATAGCCTTCGTCGACCTCGCTAGGTTCATCCAGAAGAGCGAAGATGCGCTCTCCGCCCGCCATTGCCATATTGATCATGTTGATCTGGTTCGCGAGCTGCCCAATCGGCATGGTGAACTGCTTGCCAAGGGTCAAGAAGGAAACAACGATGCCGATTTGAGTGGCGAACTCAGCGGAAGAATCGTTGCTGAGGCAGAAGCCGGAAGCGATGGAAATACCGCCGATAAGAGCAAGAACGACATATTGGATGTTCCCAAGGTTATTGGTGATCGGGCCAAGAATATTGGAGAATTGGCTAGCTTTAGTCGTATAAAGACATAAGGCATCATTAAGCTCGTCGAAGCCTTTCTTGGCCTGCTCCTCGTGGTTAAAGACTTTGATGACCTTCTGACCGGAGATCATCTCCTCAATGTAACCATCTGTCGCGCCAAGGGCCCTTTGCTGAGCGATGAAGAAACGCGCGGACTGATGGGTGACGTAAATGACGACGGAAAGAATCAAGACGAAGAAGACAAAAACGACAAGGGTGAGCAACCACGAGGAGGAAATCATCGCGATGAAGGCGATGACCATCGTCACGATGGATTGCACGACCATCGGAAGGACGCGGCTGGTGAATTCGCGGAGGGTGTCGATGTCATTCGTGTAGATCGACATGATGTCGCCGTGGGTGCGGGTGTCGAAGTAAGAAAGGGGCAAGGTCTCCATATGGGTGAAGACGGAATCCCTGAATTTCTTTTGGAAGCCTTGGCCAATCACGGAGACCATGACTTGATAGAGATAGGCGGAAACGATGCCGACGAGGTAAATCGCCGCCATCACGATGATGCCTTGGGTGAAATCCAAGCTGGAGAAGATGCCACCCCAAACTCCGCTTAAGGAAGCGTCCTGCCCAAGAAGGCCGGGGATGTAATATCCGATGACGACCTGGCCAACGAACACGTTGCCCACGACGCCCGCCATCGAGCTGAGAATAATGACTAAGCCGGCTAAAGGAAGCTGCCAAGGATACTGTTTGAACATCATCTTCATCATGCGATGAAGAATGCGAATCTCCTCTTTAGCGGACAGTTTTTTGCCGTGCATTTTCATGTCTTTTTTATTGCTCATCGAAGTCGCCTCCCCCCATTTGGGTTTCGTAGATCTCGCGATAAACCGGCGAGGTCTGCATAAGTTCATCGTTCGTGCCTTTGGCAAGGATTTTGCCATCGTCCATAAGCAGGATGATGTCGCAATCCTTGATCGAAAGAATACGTTGAGCGATGATGAATTTTGTCACTTCCGGAATCTCCGTCTTAAAGCTTTGGCGAATCACGGAATCGGTATGGGTGTCAACCGCCGAAGTAGAGTCATCAAGAATTAGAATCTTGGGGTTTTTAAGCAAAGCTCTAGCAATGCAAAGGCGCTGCTTCTGGCCGCCGGAGACATTCGTCCCACCTTCATCAATTGGACTATCGTAGCCTAAAGGGAAGGCGTTGATGAACTCGTCCGCACAGGCGAGATGAGCCGCTTTCTTGATTTCCTCGTCCGTTGCGTTCTCATTACCCCAAAGAAGGTTGCTCTTGATGGTACCGGAGAAAAGAACGTTTTTTTGTAAGACGACGGAAACTGCGTCGCGCAAAGAAACAAGGTCATAATCCTTCACGTTGACTCCGCCAACCTTCACTTCACCCTCACTGGCGTCATATAGACGCGCGATGAGGGAGATTAAGGTGGATTTCGCGCTACCCGTCACGCCAATGACGCCAACGGTAGAACCGCTAGGAATATGAAGGTCGATGTCATGCAGCGTATCTTTCTCCGCGCTAGCGCTATAGCGGAAACTCACGTGGCAGAAGTCGACAGAACCGTTCTTCACTTCTTTCACCGCGTTGGCAGGGGAAACGATATCGGGGTTTTCAATAATGACTTCGGTAACGCGCTCCGCTGAGTTCTTCGAGATGGTGACCATGACGAAGCTCATCGAGACCATCATGAGGCCATTGAGGATCATCATGATGTAAGAGAGCAAGGAAGTGAGGGCGCCCGTAGTGAAGCCAACGCTCGCATTGTTCCCAGATTTCACGATGAGCTGGGCGCCGAACCAAGAAACAAGAAGCATCGCCGCGTAAATTGCGATTTGCATCGCCGGGTTATTGAAGGCAAGCATCTTCTCGGCTTTGATGAAGTTGCGATAAATGAAATAAGAGATCGCGCCGAATTTCTCTCCTTCGAAGGCTTCTCTGCCAAAGGATTTGACGACGCGGATGCCGTTGAGGTTCTCTTGCACTTCCGCGTTGAGGTCGTCATAGGCGTTGAAGACGCGGACGAAAACCGGGTGAACGACGTGCGAGATAGAGAAGAGGACCGCGCCAAGGAAAGGCAGAATGACCAAGATGATCATCGAAAGCTGCCAAGATTTGAAGCAGGCCATGATGAAAGCGACAATCATCATCATCGGGGCCCTCACAACCATGCGCAGGATCATCTGCACGGAGAACTGAATGTTCGTAACGTCGGTCGTCAAACGGGTGACCAGCGAAGCGGTAGAGAATTTGTCAATGTTTGAAAAAGAATAATCTTGGATGTGATAATACATCGCTTTGCGAAGGTTCTTGCCAAATCCAGCAGCGGCCTTCGCAGCGACAAAACCGGCCAAGATGCCAAAGAGGCAGCTAGCGACGGCCATTCCCATCATGATTAAGGAGTAAGTCCAGATGGTGGTCATTTCCACCTCGGCCGCCGACTCAACGGACAGCGCGTCAACGAGGTTCTGCGAGAAGAACGGCACGAGAACTTCGCAAACGACTTCGAAAGCGACAAAAACCCACGCGAGGACAACGGAGGTCCAATAACCGTTTAGATACTTGGCCAAAGAACGGTAAATGTGCAGGCTTTTGCTGCGCGCAATTGCGGCGTCGTTTCTAGCTTCCGCGGCAGCAAGGGCCTGTTCATGGCCAAGCGTATCATTGCTTTTCATTTCTTTTTGCTCCTTTCACGTATGGCGGCGAGAAGTTTCTGGCATGTTGCTTCGAACTGTTCAGCCTCTTTTTTTGTTAAGACATCGTCGAAGGAGCCATCAAACCCTTCGATAATCGGAGTGACGAGGGCGAAATACTCTTGCCCTTTCTCCGTCAGGACAATGGACTTCATGCGCCCGTCCTCTCTGTCTTTAACGAATTGCATATAGCCTTTCCTAATCAAAGAGGCGATAGTTTCAGAAACCGTTGGCTTTCTCAGCCCAAAGGCTTGAAGCAAATCTCTTGAGATAACACCACCTTCATCTTGGTGGGTGCCAACATAACCGATGAATTTGCTTTCCATCGGGCTGATGCCCGCTGGGAAGTAATCTTCATAGTTTTTCCTAAACAGGTGGCGAAGAGCGGCGTGCAGCTCTTCCACTTGGTGAATGACGTTGCGTTTCTTCATGGTTCCCCTTTCAAAAAGCGGGAACTATTTTGGTTATTTTTAGAACTAAGTCAAGAGGAAAAAAACAAATTTTCAACATTAAAAACAAAAGACAATATTTAAACTTTCCGTTTTCAAAAGCGGGAAATTTTTAGCAGTTCCCTCTTTCGATAACTCCATTCAAAAGTAGTTCGACATCTTTTGCGGTTTTGATGTTGAGAGCAAT
>CAVKPZ010000026.1:16607-21568 GCA_963658395.1 Lachnospiraceae bacterium
GAGCAATCTCGCCGCGGAGCTTTTTGTATCCGGGGTATCCCGAGAAAAAATGAGGCAAGATACCGCGCAGCTCTCTGACGGCGGTTGCTTCGCCTTTTAAAGCGATGAGCCGATAAGAGAAATCCAGAGCATATTTGGCCTGTTCAGCAGGCATTGGGTCATCTAGGCGCTCCCCCGTGTCTAAAAAACGATTGATCTGGGTAACGAGATAAGGATGCCCAACTGCCCCTCTAGCCACCATCACCGCATCCGCGTGGGTAATTTCAAGGGCTTTCTTCGCATCCTCCGGGGTGAAAATGTCGCCCGAGACAATCAGAGGAATCGAAAGGGTTTCCTTCAGCCCGGCGATGCGAGAATGATCCGCGAAACCTGAATAGCCTTGGGCTCTAGTTCTGGAATGAACCGTTATCCCCGCGACGCCCGCTTCCTCTAGTTTTTTCGCCACATCAAAAACATTCACGGAACTTTCATCCCAACCCAGACGTATCTTCGCGGTCACAGGCTTATGCGAAGCCTCCACAATCCCCTTTATATATAGATATAACGAATTGGGGTCCTTAAGCCAGGCGGAACCTGCCCCGGTTTTGACTACCTTGGTGACCGGGCAGCCGAGGTTGATATCGAGAATATCGTAGTCGCATTTCTCCTCGCATATCTTGATGGCGGGAATCGCGTGCTCTAAAGAAAAACCGAAAAGCTGAATACCAACGGGGCGATCTTCTTTGGAAGTCGCTAGATACTCATACGTTCTCTTGTTCTTGTAATCTAACCCGCAATCAGAGACCATCTCGCTATAAGAAAGGCCAACGCCAAAGGGTTTCATAAACTCGCGGTAAGCAAGCGCGGTGATGCCAGCCATCGGTCCAAGCACCACATGTCCTTTTATTTCGATATCTCCGATTTTCATAGCCGAAAAGTTATACAGGAAATAAGCGGAAGAAAAAAGCGCCGAGCAACAGCAAGGCGCTTAACTTTCATTAGTCTTTTTTCCCTGCATCCTCTGATTTTGGCTCAGGATTTGCGGGTTTTTCCTCAGGGTTGACCATTTCGGATTTGGATGGTCTTTCAGCAGAAGCGATATCCGTCTTCGTCGGCTCGCTCGGAGTAGCAGCCTGCTCGACGGGTTTCTTGTGAATAAGGCTGTCAATCTCTTCCGCGGTGATGGTTTCCTTGTCAAGCAAGGTCTTGGCAATCAAAATGACTTCATCCTTGTGCTCAATCAAAAGCTCATGGGCTTTCTTGTAGGCGCTCTCGATAATCTCGCGAACCGCTTTATCAATCTCATAAGCAACTTGAGTGGAGAAGTTCTTCTGGGTGGAGGCATAATCCCTGCCAAGGAAGACAGAGCCCGTATCACGTTCATACTGGATGGGGCCGAGATCAGACATGCCATATTCGGTAACCATAGAACGTGCTAGACGCGTAGCTTCCTGGATATCGTTGCTCGCACCGGTCGTCACGTCGCCGAAGAAGATTTCCTCCGAAGCGCGGCCGCCGAGCAAACCGACGATACGAGCGATCATCTCGTTCTTTGTGAGCAAGAAGCGATCGTCTTCTGGCGTCATGAGCACGTGTCCGCCCGTGTTGCCGCGCGGGATGATGGTGATCTTTTGGACTTTGTCGCTATAAGGCAGGTTGATGCCAATAACGGCGTGGCCGGCCTCATGGTAAGCGACCTCTTCTCTTTCATGAGCCGAAAGCCCTTTGGAATTCTTCGCGGGACCAGAGATGCGGCGATCAACCGCTTCATCGATTTCGGCCATGCCAATATCGGGCTTGTTTTCACGAACCGCCAAAATAGCTGCCTCGTTGAGAACGTTATCCAAATCGGCGCCAGAGAAACCAACGGTGCGCTTCGAAAGGGCTTTGAAGTCAACGCTCGGGCTGATCTTCTTGTTCCTCGCATGGACTTTGAGGATCGCCTCGCGTCCAGCAGCATCCGGGAGAGAGACGGTGATGGTACGGTCGAAACGACCAGCGCGGCGAAGAGCCGGATCAAGGATGTCATCGCGGTTCGTCGCGGCAATCACCAAGATGCCGGAGTTCGCTTCGAAGCCATCCATCTCGACGAGCAACTGGTTGAGAGTCTGCTCACGCTCATCGTTGCCGCCGCCAAGACCCGCGCCTCTTTGCCGACCGACGGCGTCAATTTCGTCAATAAAGATCAAGCAAGGGGCACTTTGTTTGGCTTTTTTAAAGAGGTCACGAACACGTCCGGCGCCAACACCGACGTACATTTCAACGAAATCGGAGCCAGAAATGGAATAGAAGGGGACGCCTGCTTCACCCGCGACGGCTTTCGCGAGCAAAGTTTTACCTGTGCCAGGCGGGCCGATAAGGAGAACGCCCTTGGGCAAGCGCGCGCCAAACTGAGAGTATTTCTTAGGATCTTTCAAATAGGCGACTAGCTCCACCATTTCCGCTTTTTCGGCATCGCATCCAGCGACATCGGCAAAGCGAACCTTGGAGGAATCCGTTCTTCTCGCAGGAGATTTGTTGAAAGACATCACTTGGCCGTTCGCCCCATTCACGGAGGAATTCAACCTCCAAAACAAGAAGACGCCTAGGATCAGCACGATGCCAGTTGAAAGAATGGTCGGGCCCCAAGTGTCCCACCAAGACACCTGGAAAACATCCGTGGTGGACATCTTAGGAGTGAGACTCTTGTTGTCTTTGTAGTGAACCTTCGCCTGTTCGATAACGGAACGGAAAAGTTCCTGATAAGAAATGTGTGTCACGCCGGAGATTGTGAAGGAGTTTTCCCACTCGCTTTGACCGATGACCGAGGTGAATCTCACATAATTGCTTGAACCATTAACGTAAGTGCCGCTGATGGTGACCGCGCGATAATTTTGAGAGACATCAACGCTGACGACTTTCTTTTCAGAGTTGGCATAATCAGTGTATTCATATGTTTTGTACTGTGTGGAGTCGCTGCTATCAATCACATAACCGACGTTGCCATCGATATCGGATTCGGCCCAGGTCTCGCTTCCAGAAGAAAGACGAGAGACAATCAGATAAACAAAAACACCAATGGTGGCGGCAATCAAAACGTAGGGCAGCAGGTAGGAGAATATGCTTCTTTTGCGAGGCGCGTTTCCGTCATTCATATAGGTTTATCCTTTCTCTTCCTAAGTATTAGGAAGTACTTTAATTTTTAAAGCGTGTGTAAATGTAAAGCAATTTCGCTTTAATGCAAGAAAATTGGGGGATTTTTTAGTCATTCGTTAGCTTTTTAACCACCAACTTGGAAATATGATATTCCGAAAAGTTCCTGCGGTAGCGCGGAACGTAGATTATCTTGCCGTCCTTGTTCAAGAAGACCGGCCAGATTTCACGGAGATCAATCGGCATGTTCCACATCGAATAAAGCTTGCGGACAGGCTCGACGTAGCCATGGACTTTCGCGATGTCGCCTTGCAAGGCGTTGCGGATGGTCAAAGGGTAATCACTCGAGGAAATTCCCCTGTCTTCCGCGCCCATAGAGAAATCGATTGAAAACTCATCGACATCAAGCTTTCCAGGCGAGTCTAGGGTGTAGGAATAATGAATGACGTTGATGTTCTTCTCTAGCGTCAGCACATCGTAGTCTTTGACAAAGGAGAAGCCGTCCTTCAAGGGATAGACGGCATTGGTAGTCATATCAAGGCAGAAGGCGCGAATCGCATCGAAGTCCTTTGGAGCCAGGGTGATGGAAGGGACTTTCTGAACAAACTTAACTAGAGCCGCCGCGAAATCGTCTTTTGACAGGGCAATTAAAGGCCGGATTTCCAGCTCCCCCGCTTCTTCGTCGTCGTTTTTAATAGTCTCGACGGATTTGATGAGCCCGAGGTTCTCATCCGCCTCTTTCATCATTTCAGAGAGAATGTTCTCGCGTTCGATTTCATTCATTTTCGATACACGGTCCTTGCGAATCGCGGAGCGAGTCGTTTGATCAAGGGCGTGCTCGGTGCCGGGATTGAACGGAACACCGTTCTCGAGGTTATAGTCAAGGAGGTCCTGCTTGGTGTAATCAAGGACGGGGCGGATCAGAAGCATCCCGTTCAGCGTGCTGACTTTGCTGTAGCTCACGCTGTTTCCTTTTCTCTTATGGTCGACAGCCTTAAGATAAGCCTCAATCATGTCGTCTTGAACATGAGCGAGCAAAAGGGCCGAGGCGCTATACTCGTCATAAAGTTTTTTGTACCAATCGTAGCGCATCCTCTTTGCCCAATCATGGAAGGTCTCGCCGATATGGAGTTGTTCATCTTGAGGCAAGGTTGCCGTATCCAAGAGCCTAAAAATGAGACCTTTTTCCCTGCAATACTCCTTTAATTTAGCCATGTCTTCGCTGGAGAAATCGAATTTGTGATAGTCAATCGCTGCCACGATTGGCTTCACGCCCTCTTTCTGAAGCATGTCGAGCATCGCCATAGAATCGGAGCCGTAGCTTACCGCGGCGATGTAATTGGCCTTGGGGTCGAATTTGAATTCAAGCATGAGTCGTTCCTCCTATCGATTCGTCGGAAATAATTTCATATAAACTGGCTGCGTCACTTTTTGAAGCAAACGGGCGGATTTCTTTAATGGATACGGTCACCTTCCGTCTTCCCAAAGAAAGAATCAAAGTGTCGCCGGTGGAAATTTCGCTTGAAGGCTTCGCTGGCTTGCCATTGAGAAGGACGTCCCCGTCATCGCAAAGTTTTTTGGCGACTTCTCTGCGAAGCACAAGCCTCGAAACTTTAAGGAACTTGTCAATTCTCATGCCGTTAATCCTACCATAAATCCCTTAAAGGGATTAGTCGCACAGTCCATGTTTTACGGCAAGTTGATGAATGATGGTCATGACGCGTTCCAAATCATCGAGCCACTTCTCCCGCTTCGTCAAAATAAGCCGGAGTTTCTTTTGCAAATAAGACATTCTGAAAATCTCGAGGTAACCGCTCAAGGCGTTGAAGAGCTCATAGCCCATCCCGTCC
>CAVKPZ010000027.1:0-21474 GCA_963658395.1 Lachnospiraceae bacterium
CTCAGGACCCCTGAAAACAGCGCGCTGCCGAGCTCTTTTCTTTTATCGGGCCCCCTTGGGCCCTTTTTGCATTTTCACCGCAAAAGTCCTTTCTTTTCTTTCCCTTTCTTTATAGGAAAGAAGGTAGAATATGCCCGAGGTAGATAACTATGGACTTTATCGACGATCTTAATTACCGCGGGCTCATCGAACAGTACTCTTCAGAGGATTCCGTCCGCGAACTATTGAAAAGCAAAACCACAATCTATTGCGGCTTCGATCCAAGTGCTTCTTCGATGCATCTTGGCAATTACGTCATGATCAGCCTATTGAAACGTTTTCAACTCGCTGGATATCGCGTCGTCGCGGTTGTGGGCGGGGCGACCGGCATGATTGGCGACCCTAGCGGCAAGTCGAAAGAAAGAAATCTCCAAACCAAGGAGACGCTTGAGAAGAACACCGCTTCCATCAAAAGCCAATTGGAGCGTTACATCGATCTCAGCAATCCTGAGAAAGGAATCCTCGTTTCGAACTATGAGTGGCTTGGCCATATGGGCGTGATCGATTTCCTCCGCGACTATGGAAAATACTTCTCAATCAATTACATGCTTTCTAAAGAGATTGTGAAATCGCGTTTGGATGCCGGCATTTCTTTCACGGAATTCGCCTATCAAATCCTTCAATCCGTGGACTTTTATCTCCTTCATCATCAGTACGGCGTCTCCATGCAAGTCGGCGGGAACGACCAATGGGGGAACCTTACCTCTGGCCTGGAACTCATCCGCAAAATCGATGGGGAAAGCGAGAAGGTCGAATGCATGACCGCGAAGCTTCTTCTTAGAAGCGATGGCAAGAAGTTTGGGAAATCGGAGAAAGGGGCTTTGTTCCTCGATCCTTCTTTGACCTCTCCTTACGCCATGTACCAATATTTCATGAACGTCACCGACGAAGACGCGATTCGCTTTTTGAAGGTCTTCTCCTTCCTCTCCAAAGACGAGATTGAGGAGGTCGCTAGAGACCACTTCGCGAACCCTGGAGCTCGCATCGGCCAAAAGAAAGTTGCCTACGAAGTTACCAAAGATATCCATGGCGAGGAAGCGGCCAAAGAGGCAATCGCTATGACGGAAGCCCTTTTCAAAGGCGACGTTCGTTCTTTGAAGGAAAATGAGATCGAAGAAGTCTTTGATACCAAATATCCCATTTCTGCGGGGATTTTGCTGGAAGACGCGCTTATTGAGGCAAAACTGGCCACCAGCAAGAGAGAAGCCCGCACCTTTCTTAGTGGCAACTCCGTCATGCTCAACGGAATGAAGGTCACGGATCCGAAACTTGTTCTTAACAAGGACAACGCCCTTTACGGACGTTACCTCATTCTCCGCAGAGGGAAGAAGAACTACGCTTTAGGGGTGATTGAATGAAGAAGCTTAGCGGAAACGATAAGGCCAAGCTCGTCTACACCGTTGAGCTAGGCGTTTTTGCCTGTCTCTTCGCAGTTCTAGGAATCCTTTTCTTAACTGGCGTCTTGCATACGAACGCTTGGAAGAAATGGCTTGTCCTTACCGTGGGGACCCTCGGGGCGGTTTGGTGCTACGTCGATTTCTTTTGGTGTCTTAAATCAGCGAAAAGAAGAGCAAAGAATTCTTTGCTCGATAAAGCCCTCGTCCTTCCTAATGCCCTTTTTGCCTTTGTAATCAATATCTACTTCTGGGTGAGGCTTGCTCCGTTCAATGAAGATAGCGACGCGATGTTCGCCTATTGCTTAGGCGCCTCGCTCTGCTATTTCGCTTTCATCTATATCATCGAGGCTGTCTATCACTGGAAACATCCGCTTCCTGGCCTGCTCGAGGTTGAAGAAGGGATTGCTGAAGAAAACTCTTCGGAAAAAGATGAGGCCCACGAAATGAGCAAGCCTAACGAAAGCCCAGAAGAACAGACAAAAGGCGAAACGAACAACTAAGCGGCTGCTGGCCGCTTTTCTTTTGCACGCAAAGGCAAAATAAAAAGCCAGGGCTGGCCTGGCTTTGATTGCTACTTGAACCGAAGGGATTAGAGCTTGCGGTTGTAGAACTCGATGATCTGGCTCTCTTGGATGTCCGCGGGGAGTTCGTTGCGCTCAGGAAGACGGATGAAGGTTCCAGTGAGCTTCTCGGTGTCGACCTTCACGTAGTTGACGGTCGCGGGGCTGCTCTCGATGGATTCTTTGACAACCTTGAGGGGGCTATCGCCCTTGAAGGAGATCACATCGTTCACCGAGCAGATGTAAGAGGGGATGTCGACCTTCCTGCCGTTCACGAGCACGTGGCCGTGGTTGACGAGCTGGCGGGCCCCAGCGCGGGTTCTGGAGAAGCCCATGCGATAAACGAGGTTATCAAGGCGAGATTCCAGAATGCGGAAGAAGGCGAGGCCAGTGACGACGGTCTTGTCGGCTTTCGCGATTTTGAACAAGCGGCGGAATTGACGCTCGTTCACTCCGTATAAGGTGCGGAGTTTCTGCTTTTCGAGAAGCTGGGTTCCGTATTCGGAAGGCTTCCTCTTCCGGTCTTGGCCGTGCTGGCCAGGGCCATAGGCTCTTTTCTTGAGCTCATCTCCGGTTTCAAGCACGGAGAAATTGAGGTGACGGGATTTCTTCCACGTCGATTTGGTGTACCTAGACATTATTCATGTCTCCTTTCTTTGCGTTGCAAAGTCAAGAGTGCCCCCTCCATCTTCCCGGGTGTCGGGCTTTTTCAGCTCAGTAGCAAGAAGGCTTACTTTTTTAGGCGTCCGACGTCTGACGGAAGAGTAGAGACATGCTGCTTTTCACGCATGCGTGATTATAAGGGAAGAGCGGACTGCAATGCAAAGGAAATATGCGATTTTTTTGAAGCGGGAGGTTTCCTTTCTCTACAAGAAAAGCCGAGTTGCTGTAAGATTAAAGCGTTGTCAAGAAACAAACGTGACCTTAAGATTGCACCATGCCTAAAACCGAGAAGGAAAAAGAGAAAAAGCCCGTCTTCATCCAAGCTACGAAACTCAGCAAAGTTTTCCGCACAGGCGCGACTGAGGTAAGAGCCTTAAAAGGGGTTAGTTTTGAGATAAAAGACGGGGATTTTACGTTGATTTTGGGCCCTAGTGGCTCTGGCAAAACGACTTTGCTCAATATTCTTGGGGGCATGGATGAGCCCACTTCCGGCTCCTTAATCGTCGGGGATAGGAACATCGAGCATCTTAGCAAAAGGGACCGCTGCGAATACCGAAGGCGCGACGTCGGCTTCGTTTTCCAATTCTACAATCTCATGCCGAATCTTACGGCGAAAGAAAATGTCGAGCTCGCTTCTGAGCTTCTTGATGACGCTATGCCCGCTGTGGATGCCTTGGAGAAAGTCGGGCTTGAAGACCGTGCGGCCTCCTTTCCCGGGCAATTATCAGGCGGCGAGCAGCAACGCGTTTCCATCGCTAGAGCCATCGCTAAAAACGCCAGACTTCTTCTTTGCGATGAGCCAACTGGCGCTTTGGATTACCGAACCGGCAAAGCCATCTTGAAATTGCTTTTTGACACCGCTCACAAAGAAAAGAAAACGGTGATCGTCGTCTCGCACAATAGCGCTATTGCCCCGATGGCTGACTGCGTCATCCATATCCGCTCGGGCAATATTCAGTCGATCTCTCATAACGCAAGCCCCACTCCGGTGAAGGACATTGAATGGTGAGAACATGAAAAAGGCCCGTCTTTCTTCACTTAGGAGCATCGGCAAGAATTGGGGCAAGATAGCCGCGATGACTTTGATCATCGCCTTGGGCTTCGCCTTCATTTTCGGCGTTTCGATCTCTCCTAGCAAAGTGCGGGACACCTTCGACCTTTCCTTGCGCAAGAACTGCGTCTCTGACTTTCAGGTGAAGTGCACGAGCACTTCTGGCTTCACGGAGGAGGAACTAACGGCTTTTCAGGAGCTCGAAGGCGCGACAAGCGAGGCGGCCTTCTGCTTGGACTCTTCTTCTTTCGATGCCTCGATGTCGCTATTTGGTTTGCTCGACAACTATGGCGTGAACACCTTGAAAGAAAACGAGTCGACGAAGGACAACGCGGAAGAGATCATCAACCTCGTGAAAGCGCTTCTTGGAAAAGACAAAGCCGATTTCGTGACTTTCACCCCGGAGCTCATGAGCGATGGAAATGACAGGGTGATTGCCTTTTTGAAAGGAAAGAGCGAGGACGTGAATACGTTTAACCTCACGGAAGGGAAAAGGCCAAGCGGGCAGGATGAGATTCTTGGGGATGCCCTTTACTGCAAAAAAGCGGTGGGGGAAGAAGTGACGATCTTCGGCAAAGACTATAAGGTCGTCGGGAAGGTATCCAATCCCCTTTATTTCGCCTACACCTATGAGCCGGATGTTATGAATGGGATGCCTTTAGACAACATTTACTATTTCTATTCCGCAATCAGCGAGACCCCTTCGATCAACTCACTTATTCAGACCGCGCTTTCAGAATATTTGGAAAGCCTTGTCAGCCTTCCTGATGGCCTTAAGACTTATGTGGAAGACGCGATAGGGTCAATCAAAGCGAGTTTCCCGAACGTCACCGACTGCTTCATCCGATTCGATGCGAGGGATTCCTTTAACTTGTTTTCTTCTGGCTACGAGTCCTTTTCCGAGGAAAAGCGAACGGAACTTGCGGGGATTTCGAAGAACATCGCCGTTTTAAGCGCGGACGAAAACTATTCGCGCAGGGTCTTGAAGGAGTCTTGCGTTAAGATGGACAAGATTTGCTACGTCATCCCGGTTTTCTTCTTGACAGTCTCGGGGCTAGTGGTTTCCATCACCATGAGTCGAATGATTGAGGAAGAACGGCCCCAGATTGCTTGCCTTGCCTCGCTTGGCTACAAGGAGGCCCGCATTTCCAAAAAATATCTCTCTCTTGCTTCCGGGGCCACCATATTGGGCATAGGGTTAGGCATGCTCGGGGGCTATTTTGGCGTGTACCCCCTCATCTACACCGCGTTCCGCTATCCTTATCGTCTTCCTTCGGCCACGGCGAGCACCTTGAACCCGACGCTCACCCTCATCAGCGCCGCTGCGATGCTGGCGTTCATCTTAATCATCACGATCGGGCAGCTAAAAGAGACTCTTCGCCCTTTGCCCGCCGTTTTGCTGCAACCCAAATCTCCTGGCAGCGGCACTTCAACCGCCCTAGAGAGAAGCTCCCTTTGGCCCAAGTTGCCATTTCGCTTCAAAAGCACGTTCCGAAATTTGGCACGCTACAAGAAAAGGCTGTGGATGACCGCCATTTCCGTGGGCGGGAGCACGGCGATTGTCTTCCTTGGCTTTGCTTTGCTCAACATAGTTAGCGCTCTCCAAAGCGGAGAAGGCGGGGCGGTGGCTAGCTCAATTACGCCCATCTCTTACTTTTTAATCGCTTTTGCCGTGATTCTCGCCGCTTTGGTGCTTTATAGCCTTACCGACATGTCCATCGCCGAAAGAAGCAGGGAAATCGCCACCTTGGAAGTGCTTGGCTACCATCAGAAGGAGACGGTGCTTTATTTGTACCGTGAGATTGGCGTGATGACGCTCATCGGGCTCCTCATCGGGGTGCCTCTTGGAATGGGCATCATGCAGGTCGTCATCGTCTACCTTAGTTTCGGCGCCATCAGCGACATTCAGTGGTACACCTATTTGATCCCGGTCCTCGTTGTGGGCGGTTTCAGCGTAGGCGTGGATTTCTTATTGCTTCCGAAAATCAAGCGCATCGACATGATCTCTTCCCTCAAATCCGTGGATTAAGGGGGAGGTGTATTCTTTTTTTGATTTGCTGGGCTCATTGGTCTTCCTTGAACTAACGATATGACGTGAACCGGGTTTTGCTCTTTGGCGGCCGAGAGTTTGCTTAAGGTTTTATTTACAATAAAAAATCGTAAAAAGGCTCTCTCCGCCCCCTTTGGTGCATGGTAAGATTTATGAGCTTATGGAACCGGTTTTTATTGTACTAATCATCGCTGGCGGGCTCGTGCTTGTTGCCGGTGTTTTCTTAATCCTTCATTTCACAATCTTTCGGCACATCTGGGCGAAGAAGCAAGTGGGGGATTTGACGAGGAGATTCGAGTATCTCCACGCGCTCCTTTTCGGGCAGGATTCGCAGTACATCAAGCGCATCGAGAACATCTCCGTGACCAACTTGCTTTA
Organism: Lachnospiraceae bacterium; assembly: GCA_963658395.1. Lineage (GTDB taxonomy): Bacteria > Bacillota_I > Bacilli_A > RFN20 > CAG-826 > Alloenteromonas. The sequence goes on from CAVKPZ010000027.1 coordinate 6,139, forward strand.
TGTGAACACCCACATGGAGTTCAAACGGCGCTTCAAAGAAGTCCGCGATCAGGCCGATTCCGCCGCCCAAAGCGCTATCAACGGCTTGAAGGATATGCTTTCGGAGCATCGCTACAAAGCCCTTAAGGAATCCATCCCTCAGGTGAAAAAGACCGTCGACTACTACGAAAGCCAGGTCAATCAGCTTACTGATGATTTGCTCAAGGTGATCAAACCCGAGGAGGAAGTCCGTCAGCAATCCCTCCAACTCAAAGAGCAACTCCGCAAAATCAAACAAGATTATTACGTGAAGCAGGCGGATCTTTCCTTGGTCAGCGCTTCCTTCGAAAAAGTCTTCGAAAGGCTCGATGAGCGCTTCCGCACCTTCGAGTCCTTCGTCGAAAGCGCCCAGTACAAGGAAGCTAGCGACATGCTCCCCACCATTAGCGGCGTCCTCAATGAGCTTGCCAAAGCCTTGAAGGACATGCCTAACCTTTGCGTCACCATCCAATCCGTCGTGCCCGACAAGCTCTCTTCGCTGCGCAACAGCTATGAGGATCTCGTTCACGCCGGCTATCCTCTTTACCCCGTCTTCGTGAGCTCTTATATCGATGACATGCAGGCTCAGCTTGACGAGATCACCAAAAGCGTCAAAGACTTCGAACTCGCTGGTGTTTCCCAAAGGCTTGACGGGATCATTGCCAAAATCGACGAGTACGTGGAGGCTTTCGCGGGAGAGAAGGATGCCCGCATCAAATTCGAAGGCAGATGCGATGACGTCTATCACCTCGCCGGGGAGATCGAAAAGAAGTATCTGCGCCTTTGCAATGCGATGTCGGACATCCGCAAAATCTATGTGATCTCTCCGGAAGAGCAGAAGCAAAACGATGAGATTAAGACGCAAATCAACAAATCCGGCGCCACTAAACGCAGCCTCGACACCTTGGTCCATAACAACGTCAAGCAGCCTTACTCTTCTTTGCTGGTGAAGATGAACGAGCTCGAAAGCGAAGCGCAGAAGTCCTCGGAAGCCATCGATGAATTCACTCAGTACCTTTATTCCCTAAAGAAGGACAGCGAAGACGCCTGCAACGTCTTGAACGAGTATTACTTCATCGTCGCCAAATGCGAAGCCGCGCTTCGCGAGGCCGCGATTCCCGCCCTTAACGAGAAATACGGTCCAACGCTAGAAAGGATGCACGAAATCATCGACGAGGTGCACAACAAGCTCTCCTCCTTGCCTATCGACGTCGCCAAAGTAAATTCCCTTGTCTCCGAACTGAAGGGGAAGGGCGACAAAGTGAGCGCCGAGCTTCAAAACCAAATGAATGCGAAGACTTTGGCGGATGCCGCCATCCTCTACGGCAACCGCGCACGCCCGAATCTCTCAGATCTTGCCGCGGCTCTTTCCCAAGCCGAGGCGCTCTATTTCCAAGGCGACTTCAAAAACGCCTATGAGATCGCCACGGAAGCTTGCAAGCGGATCAGGGGAGAATAACGATGATTTATTTAGACAACGCCGCGACCGGTCGTCCTTTTGAAGAGGCTCTCAAAACCTTTGTGGATGTGAACCAAAAGGCCTACGGAAACCCCAGCTCCAAGCATTTGTTTGGCTATCAAGCGAACAGAATCTTAGAAGATGCCCGCAAGGAAGTCCTTTCTTTGCTCGGCTTAAGTTCCACCCATCAATGCATCTTCCTTTCTGGGGCGAGCGAAGCTAATTCCATGGCGATCAAAAGCGTCGCCCTCCGCTACCAAAACCGCGGCAAAAAAATTCTCACTTCCAACGTCGAGCATCCTTCCGTCAGCGCGGCTTTTGAGCAATTAGGAAAATCCTTTGGGTTCGAAGCGGTCTTCCTGCCTGTAAACGAAAACGGCTTCGTCTCTCCCGAGGCTTTGAAAGCCTCCCTGGACAAAAGTGTGACTCTTGTCTCGCTGATGCAGGTCAACAATGAAACCGGGGCCATCTTCCCCGTTGAGCAATTCGCGGACATCCTAAAGGATTATCCAAAAGCGCTGTTTCACGTGGACGCTACTCAGGGGATAGGCAAAGTGAAATGCGACTATTCCCGCTGTGATCTGATTTCTTTCTCGGCCCATAAGTTCGGCGGGCTCAAAGGATGCGGGGCTTTGATTTACCGCAAATCCTTGGATTTTTTGCCTTTGATTTCCGGAGGGCAGCAGGAATTTGGCTACCGCGGAGGCACCGTTTCCGTGGCGGGGGCCGCTTCCTTAGCCGTCGCTTTGCGGCGTAGCTTGTCTCAGCAGGAAGAGACTTACCACCATGTGAGCGAACTTTGCGCAAGACTCGAAGAAGGATTGGGGAGCATTGACGGCGTCGAAATCAATTCTCCTCTCGGCCATTCCCCATTCCTCTGCAATTTCTCCTTGCTCCATCATAAAGCCTCGGTGGTGGTGGAGGCCCTCTCGGAACGCCTCATCTACGTTTCGACGGTCTCGGCTTGCTCCTCGAAAGGCGAGCCCATCTCCAAAGTCATCCTCGCGATGGGGAAAGACAGGGTGCACGCCGCCAATTCGATCCGCGTCTCTTTCTCCGGCGATAACACATTCGAAGAAGTGGACGCGTTCCTAACCGAGCTCAAAAAGATACTCCAGGAGATTAGACCTCTATGAACTACGACAGCCTCATGATCCATTACGGCGAATTGTCCACGAAAGGCAACAATCGCAAGCAATTCATCCAAGCCCTTCTTCATAATGTCCGGGGTGCCCTGAAGCCCTATGGCGTCGAATGCCGCGCTGATCACGATCATATTTACGTTTCCCTCGGCGAGAAGGACTTCCATCCGATTCTCGCTCGTCTCCAGGATGTCCCAGGCATACAGAAAATATCCTTGGTCGCTCGCAGCGGGAAAGATATCGAAACCCTCAAAAAAGAGGCCTGCGAGTTGATTTCCTTAGAGAAAGGGAAAACGTTCAAGGTGAACGTGAAACGCACGGACAAAGCCTATCCTTTGGATTCTTATGGCGTCGCGGTTGCTTTGGGCGACGCGATCCTAGAAGCCCATCCCGAGCTTGACGTCGACGTTCATAATCCCGATATCGCTTTGAAGGTGCAAATCCGCAAAGAAGGCGCGAGCCTCTCTTGCCATGACTATCCCGGCGAAGGCGGCTACCCGATGGGGATGAACGGCAAGGTGACGATGCTTCTTAGCGGCGGCATCGACTCTCCAGTCGCCGCCTATGCCCTCATGAGACGCGGGATTAAGGTGGAATGCCTTCATTTTGCCGCGCCCCCCTATACCTCAGACGCGGTTTTGGAAAAGCTTAAGGATCTGCTCAAGACCCTGAACGAATACCAAAGCGACATCAAACTGGAGGTCGTCCCTTTCACCGAGCTTCAGCTTGCCATCTATAGCAATGTCCCTGAGCCATACTGCATCACCATCATGCGCAGGATGATGCTCCGCATCGCCGAAGGCGTGGCCAAAAAGAACAAATGCCTCGCGATCGCTACCGGCGAATCGATCGGACAAGTCGCCAGCCAAACTTTGGCTTCTGTGCAAACCATCAACGCGGTCACTTCCTATCCCATCATGCGCCCGCTTTGCTGCTTGGACAAACTGCAGATCATCGAGACGGCCCAAAAGATCAAAACCTACGAGATCTCAATCCGCCCTTACGAGGATTGCTGCACGATTTTCAAGCCGAGGAAGCCCAAGACCAAGCCTAGAATCGACGAATGCGAGAAATTCGAGGCGAAGTGGGATTGGCAAAGCCAGGTGCAAAAATGCATCGACGGGGTGAAAGCCATCTATCTTAGCGAAGGCGAAGAAGTCTTCTCCCATGTTGAAAAACCTAGCGAAACGAAGGAGGAAGAATGAAAATCGACGATAAAAGCGCCCAAGCTGAGAGGGATGGGCAAGTTGAAATTTCCTTAAATAGCGAGCTTTTGCGGGAAATGGACGAAAAAGCAAAAGATTCTTTGCCTCTTAAAGAAGAAAAGGGAGAGCCTCTTTACGTTCGCTCTTTCAAAGAAAAAGGAATGAGCTATGGGCTTTGCCTTTTCCTTGCTTTGCGAGTGTTTTGGCTGATTTATCTTGTCCTCATTCTCTGCGGGGTTGCCTTCATCCCTTTGTTCCTTCTTCTTGTTAGCGAGTCTTTCTTGGCCTATGTGTTCCTACTCATCACATCCCTTTGCTGGTTTGGCTGGCCTTTCCTATGCGCCCTAGCGATTCAAAAGAACAAGCGGGCCTATGCCAATATCCCCCTCATCCGTTTCTATGAAGACCATTTCGAATTTGTCGGGGAAGCTTTAGGCAAAGATGGGAAGAGCTATGGGAATGTCTTCCTTTCCTTTCCTTACGCAACGTGCAAAATCTACAAAAACAAAAAGTACATCGTTTTGCTTTATCAATACGACAAGATCAAAAACCTCGTTCCGCTTTGTAGAGCCGAGCTCCCTTCTGGCCTAGACGAGGACATCTTTCGGGCGAAAAAGGCATAAAAGAGCAGGGAGTCCCACAAAAAAAGCAGCCGGTTCTGGCTGCTTTTTCGCTTGTCTCTAGCTTACTTCGCGAGAGCTTTTTTGGCAGTCGCGACGAGGCCGGTGAAGGCCTCGGGATCGTGAATCGCGATCTCGGCGAGCATCTTGCGGTTGATGTCGATGTTGCTCTTCTTGAGCCCGTTCATGAAGCGGGAATAGGAGATGTCATTGACGCGGCAAGCGGCGTTGATTCTCTTAATCCAGAGCTTGCGATAGTCGCGCTTGATGAGGCGACGAGAATTGTAAGCATAACGGAGGGAGTGGCAAACCTGCTCCTTCGCGGTTTTGAAGAGAAGGTGCTTGGAACCGAAGTAGCCTTCGGCGCGTTTCAAGACCTTTTTACGACGGGCACGGGTAACGGTGCCACCTTTGACTCTAGCCATGGTTGATGCTTCCTCCTATTACTTCACAATCATGAACTTGATGCGCTTGTAGTCTGTGCGATCAAGCATCCCGGAGCCGCGAAGCTGGCGCGACTGCTTGGGGGTTTTGTACGGGGCGTGATGTCCTTTGTAGGGGTGGACATACTTGATTTTCCCAGTGCCCGTGACCTTGATGCGCTTCATCAAGGCACGATTGGATTTCATCTTCGGCATTTGAGGTTTCCTCCTATTTCTTCTTGAGTGCGACGATGGCGGAGAAGCATTTGCCTTCCCAGAACGCGGCTTTGGCGTACTGGAGCTCTCCGGCTTCTTGGAGAATCGCGATGAACTTCGCTAACAGCGCTTCCCCGAGATCCTTGTGAGCCATTTCTCTGCCCTTCAGGATGACGCGGATATTCACTTTGTCTCCGTCTTCCAAGAACTCTTTCGCTTTCTTGGCTTTGGTCTGGATGTCGTGCTCTCCGATTGAGATGTGGAGCTGGACTTCCTTGACCTCGGCCTGCTTGGAATTCTTCTTTAGTTCCCGGTCCTTCTTTTGCTGCTCGAAACGGTATTTGCCGTAATTGAGGATTTTGCACACCGGCGGATTGGCGTTGGGAGCGACGCAGAAGAGGTCGAGATTATAGCTGGCCGCGAGGGAATTGGCTTCGCGGGAGCTCATCTGTCCTAAATTCTGCCCCTCGGGCCCAATGACCATCACGACTGGGTAGCGGACGTGCTCATTGATGGGGTCGAAACGTTTTTGCGGACGGCGATCTTGTTTGCTGTAGTAGGGAATAGTTGCTTTCCTCCTTTTGTCAAAAAAACGGGGTCACAGCGCCCCGAGTTTTACTGAGATTTTCTGTTCAGTAGTTGTTGGCCAATTCCCCAGGGGAATCTGGCGAGCGCGGGAGCGACTGCTTTCTACGTCTTGCGACGTGCGTAAGTATAAAGACCCCCCAAAGGGGAGTCAAGAGGGTTTTTGCCTTTTGCTCAGGCCGTCAGGATAGCGTAAGAGATGGAGATCGAATCGGCAAGGATCGCCATCCCGGACAGGAGAAACAAAGCCAAATCCCCAGAGGCGAATTTCCTTCCCTGCCTTTTGGCAAAAGGCCAATAGAAGATCGTGGAAAGAAAGATCCCCACGAGAATCCCCAGCCAATTCGCTTGAATCGGGGCTTCCGTCAAAAAGAGGGAGCGCCCTTCCAAAACCAAGGAGATTTGCAAGCCCAGGGCGAGAGGGAAGAAGGCATAAATGAGAAGCCTTGCTTTCTGATTCCCTTTTTTAAGCAGGATGAAATAAGCGAGGTAGGAACCTAGCAGCAAGCAAAAGAAAAGGACGCAAAAGAGTGCGCTGAGGCTCATATTCCCTCCTTTTTGCGGTATCTCTGGTTGCGATCGGTTGGGCAAAGGGGGTTCGACATGATGATCTTTTCTCTCGCCAAAGCCGGGCGTAGGTAATTTTTTTGCAAGCCCAGCCTGGACTTGAGGCCCAGCAAAGCGCAGAGCTCGGCGGCGCTATAGTAGCGCCCGCTCATCATTTTGCCGAGCAAGCGATCGACCAGAGGAGAAGAGGATACTTCTTTTTTGCTCGCTTCGCGAAGCAAGGCGTTCACGCTGCTTAGGATGAGCTCAAGCAAGACTTCCACAAACGGAGCGCTGTCTTGCCTTTTCGTTGCTTCGGCAAAAGCTTCATCGAGCCTTTCCTTCCCGAAATAAAGCGTTTTTTCGATTTGGAGGGCGTCCATTGATCTTCCCGCCTTGCCTAGCATGGCCTTGAACCAGAACCTGGCCAATAAGCCGTTTTCGTAGGAATAAGGGGCTAAAGCCATCACCTCGTAATAAAGAAGGCAAGCGAGGGTGACAGGAGACATCCCTTCCTTATTCTTCTTCTCGAACTCGAAGAGGTTCTCCAAAAGCTTTCTGACTTTGCCAAAAGGAGGCAAAACGTACTCGATTCCTACAATCTTGGAGCTTTGCCTCATGGGGACGCCGTCGGGATAGACTTCCTTTTCGTAGGCCGTCAAAGCATCCGGGGAATAAGGGTCGATCTTATTGAGGCGGGAATAAAGCTTGAATAGGCCGCTGGCCTTTGGCTCGCTAGGAAGGATCTCCCCTTTGTTGAGCGCCCTCATCTGTGAAGGGGTAAGACGGATCCCTTCCTGCAGCAACGTGTATTTGACTTCGCTTGCGTGAAAGGCATCGCCTCCTTCGACTGTGCCTAAGCAAGAAAGACGGCCTAAGCGATAAGCGATGTCGCTAGAAAGTCGCAAGATGCGATGGTTGACGCTCATCGCCGCGCGATAAGGGGGGAGGGTTTCGTTCTTTGTCATGATAAAGACATTTTAAAGTGGGACGTTCTTCAAAGAAAGAGAGAACCTATATATTTCCTTGCATATCGACTACAAAAAAAGCCCCGGCTTGGCCGAGGCTAGGAACTTGGCTTCAAGCGACTTAGTCGTTGCTGGTTTCTTCTTCGTTCTCTTCTTCGTCGTCGCCGGCGATAGGAGCGAAAATATTGAGCTTCGCAATCTCCGCGAGCTTCATGTCATAAGCGAGTTCTTCTTGATTCATACCTTTTTCCTCCAATACTCAATTTGCTTCCCTCCTGTTCGGAAGCAGCCATACTTTAGGCTTATAAAAGCAACGTACAAGAGCATTTTTCTTGAAAGCGCTACCGAAAGCGTTTACTGAAAACGCTTTCACAAAAAATATCGATAATAAGCCGTTTTGCAAAGCGCTTTCAAGGATTTATGAAAATTATTTTCACGAGCTAAAAAACATAATTTTCATTCGTTTACATAAAGAAAAGCCCTCCGCGAAAGAGGGCTTATTCGCCTGAGGATCAGAACCTAGATTTTGAATCGATATGCTCTTTGATGAGTTTCTTGAATTCTTCAAGCGGAACCGTGATCTGGTCTTTTTGACCGTAGACGCGATAAGTGACGCTGCGGCTTTCCTTCTCCTTGTCGCCGATGACGATGGAATAGGGGATTTTTTCAACCTGGGCGTTTCTTATCTTGTAGCCGAGCTTCTCGTTGGAGTCATCCACGGAGGCCCTGACGTCTAGATCGCGAAGCTCTTTCGCAACTTCGCTTGCATAATCCAGATGGTTGCTGAGATTGACGGGCAAGAGCTTTACCTGAACCGGGGCGAGCCAAGTGGGGAAGGCTCCGCCATAGTTCTCGATGAGGATGCCAATGAAACGCTCAATGGAGCCGAAGACGACGCGGTGCAGCATAACCGGCTCCACTTTCTCGCCATTCTCGTCGACGTAGGTGCAGCCGAAGCGGTGGGGCAAGTTGACGTCGAGCTGGATGGTGCCGCATTGCCATGTTCTGCCCATGGAGTCCTTGAGCTTGAAGTCAAGCTTCGGGCCATAGAAGGCTCCATCGCCGGGGTTGATCTGGTATTCGTGGTTCGAATCTTTGCAGGCTTGGGCGAGGATGCGTTCGGACTCGTCCCAGAAACTCACCTCGCCGATGAAGTCGTCGGGGCGCGTGGAAAGGACGATCTTATAAGAAAGGCCGAAGACGCTGTAAACCTGATCGAAGATCGCCATGATGCGCTTGACCTCATCCTCGATCTGGTCGCGGCGGAGAATGATGTGGGCGTCGTCCTGGGTGAAAGCTCTGACGCGGAAAAGCCCATTGAGGGCGCCGCTGGCTTCGTGACGGTGCACATGGCCAAGCTCGCTGATCCTCATCGGGAGCTCCCGATAGGAGTGGATGCCGTTTTTATAGACGAGCATCGCGCCTGGGCAGTTCATCGGCTTGATGGCATAGTCCTCTTCGTCCACCTTGGTGGTGTACATGTTGTCTTTGTAGTGGTCCCAGTGGCCGGAGGTCTCCCAAAGCTTCCTCGACATCATCGTCGGGGTGATGACTTCTTGGTATTCCTCTTTGACATGGAGTTTCCTCCAATAGGAGACGAGCTCATTCATGACGATCATCCCCTTTGGAAGGAAGAAAGGCATGCCGGGGGCGTAGTCGCTCAGCATGAATAGCCCAAGCTCTTTGCCTAGTTTGCGGTGATCGTTGTCTTTTCTCTTCTGAAGGATGACTAGATGCTCCTGCAAAGCCTCCTCGGTGGGATAGCAAGTCGCGTAGATGCGGGTGAGCTGCTTGTTCTTGGAGTCGCCCCTCCAATAGGCGCCGGCGACGCTAAGCAATTTGAAGTGCTTCAGATAAGAGGTATTCGGGACGTGGGGACCTCTGCAAAGGTCGACGAAGTCGCCTTGCTTATATAAGGATATGGTTCCCTCAAGCTCCTTGATGTGCTCGACTTTGTAATGGTTGGAGGCAAAGACCTCGAGGGCTTTCTCCTGGGTGACCTCTTCCCTTTGGTAGGGGATGGCCTCCTTGGAGAGTTTCTTCATCTCCGCTTCGATGGCGGGGAAGTCCTTGTCGGTGATGACCCTGTCACCGAAGTCGACGTCGTAGTAGAAACCTTCTTCGATGGCCGGGCCGAAGCCGAAGAGACAGCCCGGATATAGATGCATGAGGGCCTGCGCCATAAGGTGCGAGCAGGAGTGGTTTATCATCTCGAACCCGTCGGGGTCGCTTGGCATCACAAAGCTGATCTCGCCTTCTCTGGCCTCGTTGTTCATGTCGAACAGCTTCCCGTTTTGACGGAAAGCCAAAGCCTTGTTTTTCTTCTCGGGATCGACGATTTTAGCAACGGCAAACCCATTAATCGGGCTTTCGACGTCGTAATCTTTCCCACAATAGACGATTTTCATGTCTCGTCCTCCTTTAATATAAAAGCGCCCTTAGGAATAAGGACGCTGGACGGCGTGGTACCACCTTACTTCATAAGAGGCGAACCCCTTATGCTCTCTTCCACCTTAACGCGGTTGGCTCTCGCCTAGGTTGTTTCCCTAGGGGCTCCGGAGTGGTACTCCATGCGCCTATAGGCGCTTGAGCGTGTCTCCTTCAAAGCCCCTTTATTCTAGGAGGGAAGAAAGGGAAGTCAACAAAAAAGAAAGGCCCGCTTATGCGAGCCTTGGGAAGTCCCCTTTGAAGGACTACTTGCCGTTTTTGGCGCCGTGGATAATCGAGATAACACCGACGACTTCGTTGCCGAAGAGGATGTTGAAGACGCCAAGAGTGATGAGGGCGCCTTTGCTTGCGTCGTCTTTTTTGGAGAAGTGGACAGCGATGAAAGACAAGACGCAGCCGACCAGGAAGATTGCTCCGAAAACGAACATCGTGGTCGCGGAGGTGGTGACGGCCGCCTGAGCCACATCTTTGGCATAGCCCTGATCCACGAGGTTTTTAACAACCTCATCGGCGGTGCCTAGGGTCGCTCCGCCGATGATGAACATGATGACGGCGGTGACGGCGAGGACGATCCCGAAGATAATCCCTGTAATCTTTAAAGCTTTTTGCATAATTGAACTCCTTTGCTTTATGAGGGTATTATCCGCCCTTGCAAGTGCATTGCAATAGTAAATTAACAAAAAAGCAAAAAATGTTACATTCTAGATGGATTTCAGGGATTGGTCTTCCTTTTGGGAAATTTAGCTTTACGAGTTGAAGAAGAGAAGAAACAAGGAAGATTGCGGGATTTTCCAATCGTTTTTTGCGGTAATCCGAGAAAAAACAAGCCATTTTGGGTAAAAAGGGCCTCAAATTTTGAAAATTCGCGCGCGCACATAAAAAGAATGGATATAATTCAACCCGTCCTTATAAGGAGATTTAAAAATGGACAAAACCAAAATCGTTAAAGTCTTTGGCCGCCAGATCATCGATTCCCGCGGCAACCCGACCGTTGAAGCCGAGGTCACTCTCGCCGATGGCACCATCGGACGCAGCGCGTCCCCCTCTGGCGCCTCTACCGGCACCCGCGAAGCCATTGAGCTCCGCGATGGCGACAAGAAGTATTTCGGTGGCAAAGGCGTCACCAAAGCCGTCGCTAACATCAATGGCGAAATCGCCAACGCCCTCATTGGCGTTGACGCGACCAACACCTTCCTCGTGGATAGCATCATGATCAAACTCGACGGCACCGACAACAAGGGCCGCCTTGGCGCGAATGCCATCCTCGCCGTTTCTCTCGCTGCCGCTCACGCTGCCGCGCAGTCTCTTGGCGAGCCGCTTTACCGCTTCATCGGCGGCACAGGCGCGAACACCCTCCCCGTTCCGATGATGAACATCATGAATGGTGGCGCTCACGCTGACGACAACATCGACTCCCAGGAATTCCTCATCATGCCAGTCGGCGCCCCCACCTGGAGCGAAGCTCTCCGCTGGTGCACCGAGGTCTTCCACTCTCTCCAGAAGATCTTAAAGGGCCAAGGCCTTTCCACCGGCGCTGGCGATGAAGGCGGCTTCGCCCCCAACACCAAGCACGGGAGCGACGAAGAAGTCCTCACCCTCATCATGGACGGCATCAAAGCCGCCGGTTATGAGCCGGGCAAAGACTTCATGCTCGCCATGGACGCCGCTGCCTCTGAATGGGCCAAGGGCGAAAAGAGCGAAGACGGCCAGGTAATCTACCATCAGCCGAAGTCCGGCAAGACCTACACCTCTGACCAACTCGTCAAGCACTGGGTCAAAATCGCCAACGAATTCCCGCTCATCTCCCTTGAAGACGGCATGGCGGAAGGCGACTGGGAAGGATGGAAGAAGCTCAACGAGAAGCTCGGCCACAAGATCCAGCTCGTCGGCGACGATCTATTTGTCACCAATACCAAGATCATCAAGAAGGGCATCGAGCTCGGCGTCGCGAACTCCGTCCTCATTAAGCTCAACCAGATCGGCACCTTGACCGAGACCATCGAAGCCATCAAGATGGCCAAAAACGCTGGCTGGACGGCCGTTGTCTCTCACCGTTCCGGCGAGACCGCGGACACAACCATCGCTGACCTTGTCGTCGCTTTGAACGCCGGCCAGATCAAGACCGGCGCCCCTAACCGCACCGAGCGCGTCGCGAAGTACAACCAGCTCCTCCGCATCGAGGAAGAGCTTGGCGACCACGCCGTCTATCCCGGCATCTCCGCGTTCCGCTTCAACAAGTAATCTTGTTAGAAAGCTTAGGGCCCCTCTAACCGAGTGGCCCTTTTTCGTTTACAATACCTTTTATGACCGAAAAAGAGAAAATGCTCGCGGGGATGATTTACGACCCCTCCGACCCCGAACTAGACCAAGAACGGGTGAAGTGCCACGCTTTGTGCGCGGAATTCAACGCTTTGAAAGAAGGCAATCCGAGGAGGGCCGCGATCCTCAAAGAGCTTCTCCCCAACGCGGATCAAAGCTTCGCCTTGATGGCCCCTTGTCATTTTGATTACGGGAGCAATATCTACGTGGGGAAGAACTGCTTTGCCAATTTTGGCTTCACCGTGCTGGATACCTGCAAGGTCATCATCGGCGATGACGTCTTCATCGGGCCGAATGTCTCTTTGGTGACGCCTATCCATCCTTTGCTTAGCGAAGAAAGGAAGATGCGTTTCAAAAAAGACGGAAGCGCCTATGACCTTGAATATGGGGCGCCCCTCGAAATCGGTTCGGGCACCTGGATCGCAAGCAATGTGGCAGTGGGGCCTCATGTGAAAATCGGCAAGAACTGCGTGATTGGCATGGGCTCGGTCGTTACTAAGGATATCCCGGATGGATATCTTGCTTACGGCAATCCCTGCAAGCCCATCCGTAAGATTAGCAAAGAGGATTCTGTTTATAACAAGGAAAGGCTTTGGGAGCATGAACAAGGTTGAACGCATTGTCCTTTACTCTTTGTTCCTCACCGCCTTAGTTCCTTTGACGATTTTCGATTTCAGCATCTCGTCCAATCTCTATAATCCCGGTTCGGTCTTCGGGAAAATCTTCTATGCGGGAGGGCAGGCGCCCTTCTTGATCTTTGGGAGCTTCGCCTGCGGATTGGCCTATTTCTACCGTCCAAAGACCAATAGAAAAGCGAACCTTTGGTTCGGCGCACTCTTCTTATTCGGAAGCATCGCGATGGCCCTTTATTCGGGATTTGAGATCTCTGGGGCGGTGAAGCGCCTATGTGGCAAGCCTTGGAATAGCCTCGTCAAGATAGCGATGAGTGTTCCTTTTTCTATCCCTTGCTTTTTGATGGGGTTCCTCCCGGCCGCGTTGCTAAGGAAACGTGAGGGGCAGCGGAAGGAAATCTTCGTCTTCGCCTTTATGGTCATCTTCTATGCTCTCTATATCTTGGTGTTCACCAATCTCCTTAAGGTGATCGCCTATCGCCCGAGATACCGTTTGCTTGCCTCGCTTTACGAAGGGAGCTCTCTTGCGGAACATTGGAGGCCATGGTACGCCTGGCAGACCTTCTTCAGCAAAGGAAATTACGGCGTCGATTTAGAAGCAGCGGGGGTCGCTTATAGGCTCGACGATTTCCTCTCCTTCCCTAGCGGGCACACGATCGTGGCGATCGGCGTGCTCATGATCGCTTATTTCCCTAGGCTAGAGAGCAAGAAGGCTTGGCTTCGCCCCCTTTGCTATGCTTATGGGGCGGTCGTGGGCTTCTCGCGGATCTTCCTAGGCGACCATAATGCGAGCGATTCCCTGTTTGGCTTTTATCTTGGCGTCGCGGCGATTGATGTCCTTTTCGCCGCCGTTCAGCCTAGATTTGCGGCGTTTTTGGAAAAGAAGAACGCCTTGCCTTCTGCTGAATAAGCCTAAGGGCGGTCTCTTTCTCTGACTCTGCTACGCTGCCGCATCAAAAAAAGGATAGGGCGGGGTTCATTCGACGGCATGAATGACCTGCATTTTGAAAAGCGTTTCTTGCTTTTCCTTTTGCTTTTGTTTTTTGCCGCTCTTATTCTTTTCTTATGAAAAAGAGCCTCCTTGTCTACTTGCCTTGCCTGAGTCTTCTCCTTTCTTGCTCAGCTTCAAACCCAAGAAAAAGCGAGCTTTCTGAGAGTTCCATAGAAGAAAGCCCTTCATGGAGCGTTTCTGAGCCTGAAGGCACATATCACGTTTTTGATGCTTCTGCTCTCCCAGAGACGCCCATCGAGGAAGAAAGGAATATAACGATCGATGGTTTCGATTTCGCTTACTACAACGTCTACAAAGACGGCGAGGATGGCTTCGTTCTCAAAAACGAGGATTCCTATATCCGTAACACGACGATCGCCTTTGGCTTGCTCTTCCATTCGGATTTTGCTGCGGCTTATAAACTAGATGATGGGGACGAAAAAGCAGAAGAGCATGAGCTCAGGTATGAGAAAGAAGGTTACCGTTCCTATTCGATATTCCCTCGCGGCTTTGAGATCGCAATCGATCGATCACTCTCCAGGCATTATGAGGACGTGAGCATCGGCAAGATTGAGCATTGGTGCTGAACCTTTGGACGAAGAGCTAGATAGAAACGGATTACGTCATAACCTCAAAGAGTCCTCGTGTCCCTTTTTGATATGCGGGCTAGCTTTTCGTATGCTCTCCGCCTTTCTAAAACGCATCCTTCTTCGAAACTAGCCCTTAAGGCATTCGCGGGATTTGCCACGGCTATTTCGCTTCGGCAGGCCGTTGCTGAGCTCTTGATTAAGAAGCCTTATTGACCGTTTTCCGATATGCCCAGTTCCTTAAGAATCTTCCGGAAGGTATCTTGGCCATCAAGACAGGTGTCGATAAGCCAGCCTTTCTCTTGCCTCCAATTTGATAGGCCTCTGTAATAAAAAGCCCTCTTTGAATCTTCGATGATGAACGGGGTGATGCCGAATCTTAGGCATTCTTTCAAGGCAATGAGCCTGCCTACTCTGCCGTTTCCATCCTGAAAGGGGTGGATATATTCGAAATCCGCATGGAAGGAGACAATGTCTTCGAAAGTCGGTTTTTTGATTCTTGAGTAAGAGCCTATAAGAGAATTCATCGCTTTTTCGACTTCTTTTGCGGGGCAGGTGGACCTTCCTCCAACCATGTTCTCTCTCTTTTTGTAATCTCCTAGGGCAAACCAGTCCAAAGAGGCCTGGCTCGTGCATTGCTTCAGCAAAAGATGGAAATGTTTGATGACGTCTTCGCTTAAAGGGAGAAGGGCCGAGTCAATCGCATAGTCGATCGCTCGGAAGTGGTTCGTGGTCTCAATGATGTCATCGACTTTGACCCCGTCTTTGGCTTCGATGGTTTTTGTTTCGAAGATGAGGCGAGTTTGATCTTCGGTTAAAGTGGAGCCTTCCATATGGTTGGAGTTATAGGTCATGCGCACTTGCAGCTCATGATAGAGCCCTCCGGAAATCTTGTGTTCTTTCTCTTCTCTTAAAGTCCGAAGAATGGGGTTATCGCACATTTCTAAGTAAAGGTCGGCTGCGCTGCACCCAAGATAGTCTGCAATCTTGAGAAGGACGTGGTTAGCGATCTTCTCACCTTTTGAAATTTTGGCGATAGTGCGTGAAGAAATTCCTAACTCTTTTGTAAGGTCCGACTTTGTTTTTCCTTGCGATTTTAGTTTGTCTTCTAGCTTTTTATAGGAATACATATCTTTACTTATTATCTATTTGCGATAAGAAAAAGTAAAGATTTTGAC
>CAVKPZ010000028.1:0-21296 GCA_963658395.1 Lachnospiraceae bacterium
ATCCAGGACGCCCCGAAGGATGGGAAGTACTATCCTGGAGACGAGATCAGCTTCACCGTCGGCACAAACGACGCCTATCCGTCCAACAAAGTCATCACTGGCGTCAACGTGGATGGCCACGTTTTGACCGCCGACAGCGAGGGCGTCTATTACTTCGTGATGGGCAAGAAAGGCGCAACCATCAAGGTGAATGAGAAGACCATCGGCGACATCGCGGTCGATACCGTCTCGGATATCGACTCGGCCAAGATTCCGACTCTTGCCAAAGAAGATTACGGAGACAAAGAAAAGGTCGCCGCTTTCGCTTCTTCGATCGCCACTATCGTCAAGACCGGCGACTCGACCCATGAAAAATTCCTTAGGGGAGGCGACTTCTCTATCGAGAATTCTCCGCTCAATTCTTATGAACTTTCCAATACCATTGGGTTCAGTGGTTCCATAAATCCTGGCAAAGGCTTCATCTACGCCACTGGCGACAAAATCAAGACCGTGGTTTCCGCAGCGGCCGGCGACAGAAACAATACTTACAAATACGTAGTCGAAAATGGCTACGCCGATGAGGATAAAACCCTATACTACAAGCGCACCAACTCTTGGAGCCCAAACACTTCTTCGTATTACGATTATCAGGCCAAAGCCGATCCTGATCAAATTTATCTCTATCACGTGGTCAAAGATGACATCGATGCCGATTCTTTCAACAGCAAGACCATGATTAAGGCAAGCGATGCGAAGAGCCATTCTAATGCGTTTGGCTTAGGCGCGGTTTTCGCGACAAACGCCTTCAGCGACAGCTATTCTTGCGGCCTTGCCTATGCGTCTGGCGACAATCTCGTCCGTCAGATCAAAGACGTCAAGACGACCGTTGCTTCCGATAGCAAATCCTATTCCTTGGATGTTACGGCGTTTGATCTCAGCAATCTTGACGGGGCCATGTTCTACAAATACGTCTATTCCTATACGGTCGATGGCGATGGGTTCGTGAGCCACCTCGCTCTGCATAAGTATAAGTACACCAACAAAGATTATTGGGACGTTGAAAACGACAAACTCACCGATGACGCTGTTGCTGCAAGCGACTCCTACACCGATTTCAATTTGGAACGTGGTTACAAATACGGTGATGATCAGGTCGAAACCACGGACATCCAAGATTATGTGATGAGCGACTATGACATCCAAATCGTCTCTCAAACCAGCTGGGCTGGAAAGACGAACACGAACGTTTCAGACTTTGGGGATGACGAAGCTTTGACCTATGAAGTGGGCACGGTGATCGAATCTTTCTATTATCGTGATTACACTTCTAAGAAAGCCGTTATTGTCCCGACGTTTGTTGGAACGAAGGAAGATGGATATCTAACCGAGACAAAGAGTTCTAGCACGACCACCTATACGGTTGATAAAGCCGGCGAAACATCTTTGCTCTTTACGAATTGGCTCGGCGAGACAAAAGAAGTTCCCGTGAAATTCATCGATACCCTTCCACATGGTATTTCTGCTTCTTTAAGTTCTTCGACGGTCACTCTTGGCAATTCCATTACGCTTACGGCCTCAGTCACGCCGGATTCAGCGCCTCAAGGCTTCACTGTTGCTTTGGCCGAAGATGATCCAACTGAGTCGACCCTAACGAAAAACGATGACGGCACTTATAACATAACTCCTACAAAAGTCGGCACTTCCTTCGTAACGATTACTTCTACCGTAGATACCACCGTCACCAAAACGGTTGATTTCATGGTTGCCGGACCTGCAACACTTGACGGAGTCAAGGAACTGCTTCCGACTGTGACTTTTGTTAACGGTTCCGCCGACAAAGGCAAACTTGGATGGGATACCATCAATATTAATTTCAATGCTGATGGCACCGGCGCCCTTGTTGCTTATTATGGAAGCAGCAGCTATGGCAACCCGAACTTCACTTGGACCATCGATGAGGCAACCCTTGAGATAACCATTGTTCCGGAATCCGCTGCCGATGGCATTACTGTGAGCAAACTCACGCCGGTGAATAGCGCCTCCTTCCAGCTCACTTTCACAAAAAGTGGAACTGAATACACAATCGACGTTTATACCGCTGATCGTGTTTCGAACCTTGCGAAGGGGCCTTGGGCAAGCGCCGTTGAATAACCGCCGATCTCATTGATTCTTCACCAGGGGTACAGACGTCTTTCTGAAAAGATTCACTGACAAAAAACTATATTGAGAACCCGTTCCAGATTTGATGCGTTCCCCAAACATTGGACAAAACCAGTTCAATGCAAGGAGGACGCATCAATTGAAACGGGTTTTTCAGGCCATCCAAATTTCTGGCTAGATTTCGCCGACAATGTTGGCGAGAAATTAAACCTCGGCTGGTAAGTGCCGCCCTTAAGCTTTTGGTGATTCTTTTTCGAGGATTATCGATGAAAATAGGCGGAATATTCTCTTCGCCAAAGAACTCTTTCCTGATAGCCTGTTCGGCTAAACTGCCAATTGGAAACACAAAAATAAACACTACTAAATATCTAAAAGGCTTTTACCGATAATAAATTCCGTAAGAACGACTCCCGGAAAAGGTTTCATAATGGCAGAGCTCATGACTCCCATTTTCAATTAACGGATGGTTTTGCTTTTGAGCCTTTCGACGGCCATCTTGTCTGAAAGACTCCAGTGACGTTTTGCTACCACGCGAGTCTCGAGGTCCTTGAAATTAAAATGTTTGAGGACCAAAAAAGACATCGGAGATGCTAAAGCGATGTCTTTTCATTGATTGATTAATATTCACTATCGGGCGAAAGAAAAGCTTTGATGCTTCCCGAGGCGTTTTTGACGATGCCTTGTTCTTTGGAATAGAATTTCATAGAGAAAGTATCGCCATTTGCTTTGAAACTAAGTGTTGCCTCTTCTTCGTTGAAAGAGATCTCGCTTATTTCTTTTTCGACGTATTGCCAAGAACCGTCGACTCTTTCTTCGACGTAGAACTTTGATTTCGTTAGTTCCGTCGATACAACGATCTTATATTCGGTTTCCTCATCGTCTTCGAATTGCCAACCATTTGAAAAGGAGATGTCAGCGAGCGTGGGAAGAGCGGAAAGCTTCTTGGCCAAGCGGAGGTTGAATGTGCGGATTCCTATTCCGAAGGATTTGAAACTATCGTTTTCCGCCTCACGAACGACATATCCGTAGCGAGAACTTACCGCGATTTGAACGTAGCGATTCTCCCCCCAGACCGCATTGAAAGATTCGTCATGGACGCGCGAATGGAATGTGAGTTTCTTTCCATCAAGAACCATGTCGTCCAAGCTTGCGATTGTCATTGTGTGGAGCTCATCATCGCCCGAACTAGCGACGTTGTACCCTTCGAATTCTCCAATAAAAGGAGTGATATCAAAAGTCGGTTCTTCTTTCTTTTCTCCTGTGGTGAATTCATAGGGGATTGAAGTGGTGCCGACGTTTTTGATCTTCACCACGTTCTTCTCCAGATAGGAGCCACTTGTTTCGGTGAGCCGCGTGACGGTGTATTCAAAGCCCATGAGCTTGCCTTCAGTCATCTCAAGGATGAGATTCTCGCATCCGGCATCGCCGAAGGCGGAGCCATCCACCAATAAGGCGTCCCCAAGCTTTTCCATGAGGAATCCCGCAACGCTTTTGGCGATTGAGGAAGTTCTGGCTTTGAAATGGCTCTCGTCGATTTTCTCGAAGACCTCCGCTTTGACCGTGCCTATTGTGAAGGGGAGCTTGATCGAGTTGGATTCACCTTTGATCGCTTTGCCTTCCTTTACCGAGAAAAGGTAATCGTTCCCGTCGTCGTACCTGGCGATTCCGGAAGTGTCTTTCCCTCCGTAAGAGAAAACGACCGCGCAGGGGTTGCTCTTGCTGATTTTGGACTCGTAGGTCTCTTCGTCGATATCTATGTCCTCATCGACGGGTTTTCTGCTTCTTTCGTAAGTCAAATTGTTCGCCTTAACGACCTCATCGTAGGCGGATTGGAGACTTGCGTGGTAGCCTTCGCTTGCATAAGGAGCGACCGGGTTCAAATCCTCTTTCACGGAAATGGAGAGGGTACCGTCAATGCTCGTCTCATAAGTGGAGCCGTCTTCGCTAGTGATGGATATGCTTAAGGTATTGTTTGAGTAAGGGAGAAGCGAGACGCTTGTGATGCTTTCATCGTAGAAAGAAAGGGGCTTCCAGAAGGAGGAGCGCTTCTCTTCCTTAAGAGAATAGGCCCCATCCTCTCCCAAGGAGAAATCGCTCAGCGTCAGATCCTTAAAGGGATTGTAGAAAGCCTCATCGAAGACGAGATTCCCTCCTTCGACGATGACTTTGCTGACCTGGTTAAGGAAGTTGATCTCGTAGGTGACCGCCTTTCCATCGCTGTCTTTGTAATAAGAGACGTCTTTGATGGTTTCTTCGGTTGTGTCGGAATATTCCTTGAAAGAATAGGAGGATTTCCCGATG
This sequence comes from Lachnospiraceae bacterium, assembly GCA_963658395.1. Taxonomy (GTDB): domain Bacteria; phylum Bacillota_I; class Bacilli_A; order RFN20; family CAG-826; genus Alloenteromonas. The sequence goes on from CAVKPZ010000028.1 coordinate 4,441, forward strand.
TAGATGTCTTCGCTCCCTTCTTCGACTAAATCCACATAGGCCGTGTAGCGCGTCTTCCTGCTCGCCTTGAATTCGAGACTTGTTTTCTTAAAGACGTCCAGCGTCTCTTGACTTAAGGCGACTCTCTCCGCGGACTCGGAGGTTTTCTCCTCAGAAGAGTCTATTGTAGCGGAGGAGGAACTTGAATCGTCTTCCTCTTGATGAGCGGGCGAACAGGCGATTAAAGCAAGGGTAGAGGCGGCAAGGATAAGCAAGGCTGGTTTTCTCATAAAAGATCCTTTCAAAAACTTCTTTATGATAGCAAATATTGATAAACACTTGAATGGCTAAGGCGGATAAGAATCGACGGGTCAATTCGTGTCTTTCTTCGTCGTTGCGAGGATTTCGCCGCTATATTCTTCTAGTTCTCCTTGGAAGTAGTCGACTTCGGAGAGAGCCTCGACGGAAGAGACGACGTCCCCGGCGAAGACCTCGCTAAGATAAGTCTGCGACAAGTGGGTGACGAGGCCGTCTTTGATCGTGTAGACGTTCTCGTAGGAGATTCTCGTGGTGAGGTAACGCTCGGAGTCACTGCTTTCTTCGCTTTCATCCTCCGCGTAATTCGAGATGGAATAAGAGTAGGTGAGCTTATCCCCCTCGATGCTGCCTTCGATGTTGTCGAAGGCGAATTCGAAAAGATCGGGATAGTTTTCCTTATAGCTTAGGATCGCCTCGAAATTGGCAATCTCAGGCTCGGCGAAGCCGATATCATAGACAAGGGAAACGTTTAGCTCGTTGAAAGCAAGGGATTTCTGGCTTCTATTGGATCCGTCTTCGTATTCTCGGATCGAATAGAATTTCTTGCCGTCATCGAAAATCTGGGCGTGATAGGAGAGGGGCGCGTTGTCCTCGCTATCCTCGGGGTCATAAAGCTCGCTCCCAAGACTATCGACGAGATAGGTTTTCCCTCGCGTGTATTTGGTCGTGGTGTCTTCGCTAGTGACGACGAGGGCGAAATAGCCGTCGCTAGGATAGACGAAGGTGCGGTTCAGGCTGGTTTTCTTCTTTTGGATGTTCCCCTCGAGGGAACGGAGCTTCTCGCCTAAGTCGGAGAAACGTTCTTCGGCGTTTTCTATGTCTCCAGGGGACGATTCAGAAGAGGAATTGCTTTCCGAGAAGCTAGAGGAGTCGCTTTTTTCTATGGAACTAGAGGAATCTCCGCCGTTCTCGACGGCGCAGGCGGATAGAAGGGCCGCGCAAAAGGGAAGGAACAGAATTGTCTTTTTCATGCTTGCTCGCTGCTCTCCTTAGGCAAAAGGGTCTCGTCGTAGTTATAGATGAAGATGTCGGCTTCCTCGTCCTCGCTGAAGAAAATGATGCGCAGGAGATAAGTCTTGCTCGCGTCGTAGCCAATCGCGAAACTTCCTGAGCTGAGGCTCCCTCCGTAAGCGGGGAAGGAATAGCCATCTTTGATGAGTTCGGAGATGTAATCCATGGTTTTCTTGAGTGTAGTCTCAGACACTTCCACGGATGCGCACTTCAGGTTGTTGAGCGAGGAGGTGAATAGCTTCAGGCGGTAGGTGCTTGATTCCATGGCCTTGATGGAGCCGCTTGTGCCCAGGTATTCGTTGATCTTATCCATTGGGAAGGTGTCCCCTTCGTAATCGTATCCGTTGGAGAGGGGCTCAGAAGAGGCGAAGCCAAGGTCGTAGGTTTCCCCGTTTTGGTAGCCCCAGTCGATCCCTTTTTTGCTCGCATCGTAAGAGACGATGAACTTGATGGTCCCGTAGGTGAATAAATAGGATTCCTCGTATCCGGCGTAATGCCCGGCGAGCTCAAGCGTCCTCTCACCGATCTCAAGCGTGTCGTCCCCGCAGATGTCGAAGATGCCGTTAAGGGGCAAAACCCCGGTCGTCGAGGAAATGATGTACCATCTGCCGACCATCTCCTCTGGGATAGAAATCTCCGCTTGGGAATCGCTCCCCACAAGGGATGAAGACTCTCTAGGAGTGACGTCAGAAGAGACGTCGGAGCTCCCCTTTTCCCCCTCAGGGGAGGAGCAGCCTGCGAGGAGCAGGGCGGACAAGGCTAGATAAAGGACGCTTTTTTTCATAACGAGCGAAATTATAACCGACAAAAAACAAAGAACTAGCCTTTCTTTTCTTTCGCGCTATAATTCGCGAGGCTTTTGCCAAGGAGGTAGTTTATGGCCAATCTAAAAAACGTTCCATTCCTGATGGCTTCTTCTTTGCTCATCCTCTCTTCTTGTTCGGTTGAACCGAGTCAATCTTCCGAGGATGTTTCAAAGGAAGAGACCAGCGAGAACGGCGGGAGCAGCGATAGTAATCCCTATACCATTTCCGTCACCGACGCCTATTACGAGATCGCGAAAGCGCAGGCGGAGGAAATCAAAAACGCCTCCAGCACCTTCTACCGTGAGGAAAGCACCTCCTCGCGCCTCTCTAATATCATGGAAGAGACTTACTTGACCTATCAGGATGGCTCTACCACCTCTAGCGGCAACTACACGAAGAAAGAGGAAGGGAAAGAAGACCAAATCGACACTTTCAAGCGCATCGCGACCGAAGTGGCGGAGACCTATGAAGACGCTTCTGGCAACAAGGCGACCTACAACATGTTCGTAAGCGCCCTCGATTTTGACAAAGACAACGTCGGCTCGAATCCTTCCTACCAAGATAGCGCCTCTAAAATCTACATCCTCGATTCCGCCTCCGAAGCAGGGAACCTCGACGAGGACCAATACATTCTCTCCTCGGATTTCGCCCTCTATTGCTCCGCTAACCTCACCGGTAAGCTCGCCAATTTCCTCGCAAGCAACGTCGTGGACAACGTCTACGCGGAGCAGTGCGGCGTGACCACGGTCACCCCAAGTCTTGCTAGCGACGGGAGTTGGGACTATTCCTTGGCTTTCTCTTATTCTTATGACGAGGACGGGGAGACGGTGGCCTCGGAGATCAAAACCGAATACACCCTTAGCAAAGACAAGAGCAGGCTTCTCTCCTTTTCTTCAAGCAGCAAAACCACCTATTCCCGCGAAGGAGAAGACGACAAAGCCATCTCTTTGGCCGCCTCTAGTGGCTCCATCACCTATGGCGAGCGCGCTAAGAAGGCGGGGGGCGACGCCCTCAATCCTGAGGACTATTTCCTCGCGGAGGTCAAAAACGTCGGGCTCAAGGCTCAGGACGGGTTCAACTATCAGACGATTCTCCCCGATATGACCAACGACGGCTATACCGTTCCCTATTCCTGCAGCAAAATCTCTGGCTACGCCTGCAAGGCAAAGCCCGAGAAAACGATTGACACAAGCCTCATGCCTTACGCCACCTCGAATCCGGACGTCGTCGCCTTGGAGGATGGGGAGTTCGTGATCAAGGGCCTAGGCAAATGCAGCCTAACCTTCTCTTACTACAAGAAGGACTCCTCCACTGGGGTTTATAAGTTCACCACGGTGAGGGCGAGCAACGTTAGCATCAAAACGCCAGCCCCCGAGAAACTCAGCTTTGGGATGCTAGGAGACATCAACCAAGAGCTCAGCCTCCTCCAAGGTGAGACCTATTCCTTGAGCTATTACGTTAGCCCAAGCAAAGCGAGCGACGAGGTCGCCGTCGCTTCCTCTAATCCAGATGCTTTAGCGGTCTCACGTGACGGAGACGGTACTTTGAAACTTGAGGCGAAAGCAGAAGGCGCCGCGACGATCACCCTCTCTTCGCTTGTTGACCCCTCCATCACTGTCAGCAAGAACTTCTATGTCTTAGGGGATATGGATTACGCTTCCTTCCTGACCTCGCATACCTTCTATTGCAAAAACCCCTATAACACCGAATTTACCATCAAGTTCAACGCGGATGGCACGGGAACGCGCCACATCGTCCAGGGGGAGAGTTTCTTGGATGATAACTTCAACTGGAAGAATGATGAGAATGAGCTGACTTTTGACTTTGACAAAACCCCAAGCGTCAAAGAATATGAGGACGGCTTCATCATCGGAAGAGTCGATAAGGACGGGAAGTTCCTCGGCTACGGCCTCTCGATCGGCTCTAGCGATTACAGCACGGAAATCTATTCCGTCGTCGAGTGAATGAAACTAGCCCCTCTTCGAAAGCGGAGAGGGGCTTTCTTCATCCCTCGAAAGCCTTGCTCATTGCTTTTATGGAAGAGGCGTTGATGCCTGCTTCCAGAGCAAGGGAAACATAATTTTTCTTCACCTGATTTTTGGTGAATTCGATGATTTCCTCGGCTTCGGTTTTATCTAGGCCATAGTAAGAGGAGGTTTCTAGGGCAAGCGTTTCGTTCAAACTATTGTCGCTTTCGCTGACATTTAAAGAGAGGTGAGTGCCTTCGGGGTTTGGATTCACGTCGAAGCAAGGCGATAACCTCCACGCTTTTCCCTCTAAAATGAAACCATGATTTCTTAAGTGGTCATCCGTGTTTTTGATGACCAAATTGAACACAAGGCGGCGGAAGAGCTCTTTTGCGTCTTTCATTGGCATGCAAGAATTCTCCATTATAAATTCGAGAAGATCGAGATAACTCGCCTCGCCGCTTTGCCCATCTTCTTTGCCTAGCAAAGTCATCGCCGAGGCGAAGTGGATTCTCTTGCTTTGCACGCGGTCGAATCTTTTACAGAGATAAGTGGAACCCCTTGGCGAGAATTTCATAAGTTTGGCTTCCGGGACGTTTATGAGACACATTTTAGCGAGCCCATGGGCGACGTACTCCCAAGCTCCGGCGTCGAATTCGTCGTGGCGCGAGGGGAATTTGGCAATCCAAAGATCGCCGGAGGGATCTTTTACGTTTGCTTTTGGCCTCGCCCCTCCTAAAGAAGAGCCGGGGGAAAGCAGCATGTTAATCCAACTCTCCGCGCTTCCTTCTTGCGCCTCGTATTGATAGGAAGCCTCTTCCAGTTCCCTCAGCCTCACTAGAGGAGGGACCGGTGAAGAAGAGGATGCGAGAAAGGAAGCGTTTGGGTCTAGCTTGAAGCGGATGGCCCCCATCCTAGTCTCATCCTCAACGCCTAAAAGATAGTCGATCTCGCTTAAGCTCTTCGCTTTTCTGCCTTCTTTCGAAGCGAGCAAGGCCTCTTTTCTTTTGAGCAACGTCCTTCCCCAACGGTCCGGGGAAGAGTCCAGGAAAATCCCAAATTGCCTTTTGCCTTCCCCAATATACTGTCTACCTTCGTATGGAAACAGATTCGGATCGAGAATTATTCCTTCATTCTTCTTCAGCCAATTCGAATCATAGGAAAAGCTGCAGGTCTCTTCGCCTCTTAAAAATTCGACGAATAAAGTCCCCATCAAAGAAGGGGTGGGGGAGCTCCATTCCTCGTAAACGTATAGAACTCTTTCCGCGTTTTTGCTCATGACCGCTTTTTAACCGCCCTTTTCTTCGTCCTAAGGCCCAGATCCTGAACCCTTCTCCCCACTTCGTCGTCTTTCGCGATTAGAAGAAGGTCTTTGTCCATCCCCCCTAGGGCCATCAGAACCCTCGCGTAGTGGCCGATGGCCACCGAGGCATCCCCTTTCTCGATTCGCCAAAGCGTGTTGCGGCTGATGAACGCCCTTTCGGCGACTAAGGAGGCGGATAGGTTTCTTCTTAGTCTCGCTAACTTGATCTGCTCGCCCATCGTCGCGAGGATTTTCTGAGTTTTTGGTAGAATAATTACTTCTCTTTGCATACTGGTTATGTCACATACTATAAACAAATATGCGAAAAAAGTTAATAGTATGTGACATTAAACGTTGCAGTTGCATTGGCTTCGCTTTCTTTGCGGCCTCGTTTTTCGCTTGTCTAGCAATCTCATTTGGTCTTTAATGAACACAGAAAAAATAACTTTCGTTTTTCAAGATGATTAAGAAATTGGGCGAACTGAATATCAAACTTAGCACGGGGCAAATACAGGCTAGGAAAGAGCATAAGGGGGCGGATACTCCGACTTTTTCTTGTCCCGTCTTGCTTCCTAGGGCGATCGAAGATGGGACAATCGATCATGCCTTTCTCTCTTCCTTCGAGGCGCAGAAAGGCGACGATGACCTCAAATTGACGAAGAAAGGCGACATCGTCATCAAGAACTCGACGCCCTATAACGCCTGCATCGTTTCCGAAGAGGATCAGGGCCTATTCATCCCTTCTTTCTGCATCTTGCTTGAGAACAAGGACCCCAAGGTCGATTCCTATTATCTTCTGGCATTCCTGAATTCGAGAAAAGCCAGAGGCCGTTTCTCTTCCTATGGGGTAGGGAAACTAGCGATCATCAACAAGAAATGCATCCTCGATTTGGATTTCCCCTTGATTGAATTATCCAAGCAACGGGAAATCGGGGAGAGATATCGGCAGAGCATTGAGAAGGTCAAGACCATGAAAAGAATCGTGAAGCTTGAGCGCGAGTGGTTCGACTCCTATTTCGAGAAAGGCGAAGAGGGCATCTGAATATGGATGTGAGCAAGGAATATGATGCGTTGCTTGGCTTAAGGAAGAAAGGGCTCATCCCGTATTATGGCTTTTTCTCCTCCTCGATTTGCCTGCTTTATCTAAGAAAGCTCAAACAGGCGAGACTTTTCGAAGATTCTTCTTTCGCGGAGATGATCAGAAAGAGAACCTACGACCGTGCAATCCTAAGGGAGAAGCTCCTCCAAAGGGAAAGCGATGGCCTAGAGGCGAATTCCTTGACGTGCATGCTGCCCGATTTCGCTTCCTTGCTAAGCAAGAAGAACGAGATATGGAACTATCTGGACGAAGACCTTCCTTACTATAAAGGCGAGGAGATGGCTAGCCTCATCCAAAAGCTCCTCGAATACGCGGACAAGGATTTCTCAAAAGGGCGCAACCACGCGAGCCAGCTTGATCTCATCGCCCCCATCCGAAAAGTCCTCGACGTCAAAAAGGAGGAGACCTTCTTAGACATCTTCGCTGGCTTCTATACCCTGGGCTATGGGATCGAAGCGAAGTCTTATTACGGCTTCGATAAAGAGCAGAAAGCCCTGGGGGTCGCCTGCATGGCGATGAGCCTGCTAGGCAAAGAGGGCAACAAACTCAAAAAGGCCGACGTTTACTCTCTTAAAGACCTCCCTAGGTGCGACAAGATTTTCCTCGACGCGAGCTTTCTAGGCGCGGGGGAGAGCAAGAAAAGCGAGGGCCTCATCCGCCTCGCTTTACATTCCTTGAATCCAGGCGGGGAAGCGGTGGTTCTGTGCGATTCGAAACTCCTTAACGGCGAGGAGTTTCTTTCCTTCCGGAAGGAACTTAGCGTCGGCGGACATCTTAGCTCCGTTGTCTCGCTGCCAGGAAAAGCTGCTTCCCGCCTTTATTTGCTCCTGCTTAGCGAAAAAGAAAACACCACGGTCGAATTCCTCGACGCCTCGCATTCGAAAACCCCTCTTAAGCCCATGGAAGAGGAGAAGGAAAAAGCCCCTAGAAGCGCCTCTTGCCCATGGAACGGTTTCTCTTTTCTTTCCTCTTCCAAGAACCTAGGTTTCCTTGCCATGCCAGTTTCCTCGGACAAGAGAAAAGAAGAGGGGCTTCCCCTCAAAAAGAGACTAGAGAAAGTCGGATGCCTCAATCTCACATTCAAAACCCTTAGGAACGAGGACGTCCAAAGCGAAAAGAACGTCGCTCTTTCTCCCTTCCTTTACTGCGGAAACTCAGGGGAAGAGGAGGCCTCTTCAGAAAGCAGAAACCTCCGCGACATCGAAGCGGATCTAGACAAGGAGTACCGGAAGTTCTTAGACCTCTGCTCCTTTCATTATTGAAACGTTTTCTTTTTGTTGTCCTGGTTTGCCATTAAGGAATGATGCTAGCGAATCCAAAGGAGTTAATCTTCTCGCTCCTCTTTTTCAAAGCAAGAGGCGACCGTCTCGGCAATACGGTTCTCTCCTTGGGAAGGTACGCTCTGACTTTCTGCTTGGGCGAAAAGGCGAGTGAGCCCCGTTGAAAAAAAGAATAAGGGCTTTGAAACAAAAAGCTCGATTAGAGGGCCCCGTCTTTCTCTTCGAAGAGCCTCATTCCTTTTTTGTCATAGCAGACCCCGTCTTTGATGACGAGGACGTTCTGGGGGTGGAACATCTCTCCTTCGTCGTTGCAGAGCACCCCTCCGTCGATGCCGATGAGATGCTCGCTGTAATAGATGTCGTTCCGGGGCGAACGGACGTGCTTCAGATGGCGAAAGAAATCGCTCGTGTGCCAGTGCCCGCAGACGAGCACTTTGCCTTTCTTTAGCTCTTTGTCGAAAAGCCCCGCGCCCATCCTTTCGAAAGGGCATCCCCAGCTTGCGAGCAGCCAATCTTTTCTGCTCGCCTTGCTTCGCCACGAGGGGATGGCTTCCAAAAAGGACCCGCTGATGTCGTAGAGGTAGTCCTCGTTGAAGTTTCCTTGGAATTCCTTTTTGAGACGGCAGGGGATGAAACTATGGACGAAGAGGTATTTGCCAAACTCGTAATAATCCACCCAGTCTTTGCTCTTCAAAAAAGCGGTTATGGGATTTCTCTTCACTTTCCTTACGATGTCTTGCCAGAGCTTCTTCGTATCGTCTGCGAGATAAGAAAAGCCAAGATAAGAAGTCAAAAACTCGATGCTAACGATGTCCTCGGGATCCGCCCCGGTGATCTCGGCGAAAGTGGAGGCCGTGCAGTTTGAGAAATCGTAGCTATCCGGCATGGGCTTTTCGAGGAGTTTTAAATAAAGATCCTCGTGGTTGCCTCGGATGAGGATCCGCCTGTCTTTTGGGATGGAGGCCAAGAATTCATAGACCTTCCTCGCTTCCTCGCCGCGGTCGAAGATATCGCCGAGCACCAAAAGGATGTGGTCCTCGTTCTTCGCTTCGTAGCCGGCTTCCTCTAGTCCCTCTTTGAGCTCTGAGTAGAAGCCATGGATATCGCTTACTGCAAAATAAACCTTGCCGTCCATTGGAACCCTCCTTTAACAATCAGGATAACTATACGGGAAAAAGCAAAGGACGTCCAATAGGAAGAAAAAAAGATGGACAAAATAGAAAGTTGGTTCCTTCCTTTGAATTCCGCAAAAACGCCTCAGCCTTTGTCCGAATAATTTCGCCCTTCTTTTCCATAAAAAAGGGAACGGACTCTAAACTTCCAATAATTTACAAAATAGCAAGTGCACGAGAAAAGACTTTATTTCCTGCTTCTAATCGAACGAAACAATGATTTGACATAGAAAAAACGAAAGAAGCGACGGAAAAACGTTCGCTTAATGCATCCATAAGTCCGTGGATATCGATAATTTTTTCCAAAAAACTTGGAAAATTGGTTTACAATATGCCTAGGCAGTTTTTGAAAACAGAAGGAGCTTCCTGAAATGGGTGAAATAAAGCGAGAATGCCGTTATTGCTCCGCTCCTTTTGAAGAGGAGGAGGGATCTTCTTTTCACTTGCCTTGCTGCAAGGAATGCAAGCCCATCCATAAGCTCGCCTTGTTGCTAGAAGACTATTGCAAGCAAAGCCAGACGCCTTTCCGCGTGATGGGTATAGACGATGAGACAAAAGCGAAACTAAGGGAAATCAAGGAAATCCTCATCGTGTATCGCTACCTCATTCACCCTTGCCTCGCTTTTATGTCCTCTCTTTACTCCTCTTATCCGCGCGGGGAGCTTGAGTTTCTTTATTTGGACAGGAAAGAGGAAGGGGTCTTGCGCCTAAAAGACGCCCACAAAATCCTCTTCGACCGTGTCTATTTCTTCTTGAAGAGGGCTTATGGGGACGAAAGAACCGAAACGTCGATTCTTTCTCTCAAAAAGTTCTTTTCAGAGCGCGATCTCTCGTCCTTGAAACTTTACGTGAAGGAGAACAAGACTGAGATCTCCGTCAAACCCTTTCCTGTGATCAAGCGCCTGGAGAAAATGACGCGCGTCCTTCAAAGAGGCGAAGCGGTGGCGGAGGAGGCAAAAGGCTGGGAGGAAACGCTTTTCCTCCAGGCAGGAGAGCCTTTGCCTAGTGAAAAAGCCTCTTTCGCCAGGCTATCGCGCGCATCGATCGGCGGCTTCTACATCTATTTGGCCTTTGCCTGCGCCTTAGGAGAAAATGAAATGCCCTCGCTAGAAATCAATCCAAGGCTACTGGAGACCATGGACAAAATGATTGTCGAAAAAGAACCGAGCGACCTTTTCGTTTTCTGACAAACAGTCCCCCTTTTTTAGAAGGGGCAGCTGCGAAGAAAAAGCCTTATCGTTTTTCTTGCTGGATCTAAAAATCAACTTAAAAAGGCAAGCAAAGAAACATTAAAATATTGATAACTTTTGATTTGACCCCTAATGTGCATAATCTATTTTTGGAGGCAATCTATATTTAATCAATCCGCATACGTGAATCACTACATCAAAGAAAACTACAAAACAATCAAGCTTCGCGTCCGAAAAGACGACGAAGAGGTTATTAAGAAAATCGAAAGCGTCGGCAATGTGAATCAATACCTGATTTCGCTTATCCGAATGGATGTCGCGCATCCTAGAAAGTATCACTGCATCGACGATTCTGTGAAAATCGATTTTCCGCTTTCACCTACTATGCAGAATTTAATCGACAGAGCCGAGGAAGCAGATCTCCACGACGATTACGGCCTGTACATGAACTTAGCCGATGCGATTGATTCGCAAGGGAAGCTTGAGGCTACAAGGCATTTGATCACCAATGGACAGTGGATGGCGCTGCTAAAGAGGTACACAATATGAACGAACTCGTAGATTTCAGCTTTTGCCCTTTGAGCGATAGAAACCTCCAATACGGGGGGCGGGCTGAGGAAAAAAGAGGCATCCTCTATAATGGCGAGCCATGGATCTTGAAGTTCCCGAAGAACACTCTTGGAATGCGCGGGGTGGAAGGCATTTCTTATGTGACTTCTCCTCTCAACGAATATATCGGAAGTCAAATTTTCAAAATCCTTGGCTATGAAGTCCAAGAAACGAGGCTTGGAATTTGCTTTGATGGCAAACGCAACAAGCCTGTCTGCGCCTGCAAGGATTTTATTGCCGACAAGGGCTATGAGATGCTGATTCCGTACACTTCGATTCGAAATGATACGAGCCCTTTGATCATGGAAAGAAACAACCACTTTCCCGTCTCCCCATCAAACATAAACGAACTCATTTTCCAACTGAAACACAATGAAGCCCTTTCGAAAATAAATGACGCCGCCGCGCGTTTCTTTGCGAGGGTCCTCATTGATTTGCTTATCAACAACAACGAAAGAAATGAGGACAATTGGGGCTTAATCAAGAACAAGAAAACCCTCCATTATCGTTTCGCCCCCATTTACGATTGCGGGAGTTCTTTCAGCGGGAAAATCAGGGAAGAGGAAATCGCCTCTTTACTTTCGAATTCAACTAGGCTTGCAAGCAGCGCCTTGAACGGAGTGACTGCCTATGAAGATGATAATGGGACCAGACTCAGCAACCTTCAATTTCTGCAACTCGACAACGAAGATTTGAAGAAAGCCATTGCTCTGGTTTATCCGAAAGTCTTCGCTTGCTTCCCTGCGATCAAGAGTTTCATTCTCTCGATTCCTCATGAATTCAAAGGAGTGCCTATCACCAGTGAAAACAGGGCGAAATACTATGTGGAAACCTTCCGCTTGCGTCTAGAGTTGCTGCTTCGCCCTCGTTATGAGGAGCTTGGCGAGGGGAGCGGTGTCTTGATGCAAAACCTTGGCGAATAAGCCTATGAAAGAAAAAAAGGGAGAGGGGTTCTGAAAGGACGCATCTTAGGCGTCTTAAGCCTATTGCCGTTTGAATTTTCCTTCTTGCTTATTTTGCTTTATACCCATTAATCAAGACAAGGTCGTGACGACTTTTAGTTGAATCGATTGATCTAGGGGATCAAGGGAGAGAGCAAATAGAATCGTGATGGTGTCGTAATCCGCGGTTTGGATTGAATATAAGATGGTTTGGTTCACCGTCCCATCTTCATATTGGCCTTCCTCCCAATCGCCCATGGCGAGGAAGCCATTTGGGACGAGACTCTCCGTGACGAGGGCTTTCGCTTCGGAGACGCTCGATAGAGAAGGATAGGCGTAGAAACACCAGTAGGAGGTGAATGTCCCCTCATCGGCGTCGGACTCGGTGTATTGCTTTGGACTAGCCGCGCGAGGGTCGTCCGCGCTTAAGGCGTAGAGGGTGTTATAGGCGCTCGCGACGGCTTTGATGGCGGCCTCGTCGGTGTAATTGCGCGCGACGATGATCTTGCAGGTGATGGATTTGCTGCCTTCGCCAGGGATTTCCATGGAAGCCGTGATGGTGGCGATTAGGCCTTCTTCTGCATCGTCTGCGACGGTGACCCTTCCTTTGGAATCAACTCTCACTTTGTCGTTATCGGAGCTGAAGACGACGTCATAAGGATAGCCCTCGCAGGTGTAGCGGAGGCTATAGACACTGCCGGGGGTGAGGGCGTGGCTTTCCTCGTCGAAGCGGAAGACGGGGTCATGAGTTTGATTGGAGCCGTAGGTGATGCTGATGATCGTGACCTCCTGATGGTTCAGGTCGATTCCGATGGTGAGGCGCCCGCTTGAATCTTCCATGGCGATGTCATAGACGTTGCTTTCCGCCCGGGTCATGCCCGCTTTCTTGCAGAGATCGTAGATGGCGTCGTTGACTTTGAATTCGGTGTAGGTGTCGTCGATGCGGACTTCGGGGTCATAGATCCGAATCGTGTAGACCGTGCTGGCTTTGGCCAGGGATTTTGCTTTTGCGACAATCTCCTCTTCCTTTTCCGGGCCGATGCCGTAAGAAGAAGGGCTCGCCTTGACTTCGGCGTAGGCTTTCTCATAGGCCTCTTGGCAATTGGTAAGGCTTGTGTGGCAGGTCGCGTAGGGGCTTAGGGCGGAGAAATCAAACTCCGGCACGCTGCCTGAGATGGAGTTGTCTGCGAGGAATTTAGCGATTTTCTCGCTCGGCCAGCCGCTTTCGATGGTGTCGTAAGGGGTGTTGATATAGGCAAAATCGATGCCGAAAACGGTATTGCCATCGCCATCATAATAGGTGAAGGGCTTCACGTAGTAAGTCTCGGCCCAGTCGGCATAAAATTTCTGCGTGTTGTCGTAGATGATGCCTGATTTCAGGAGGGCGGATTCGTAGGCGGTGTCGATGTAGAAATCCTCGGTGTAGCAGTAGATCGTCGTGACTCCGTCTTTGACGTAGCCATAGTATTTGTTCGCCTTGAAGTGGGGGATGAAATAGCCGGTCCTTGCTTCGAAAGGGGAAGTCAGCTCATCGAGCCAAGACGAGGACTCGTAAAGCTTCGGGCCATAGGAGAAAGTGACGTAGTTACCGCTATAATAGTACGCGGAGGCGTAGATCGTCGAGCCGTCGTCTAGCGTTTTCACAAGGACGTAATTCCCATGAGACTTGCTTGTCTCCTCGTCCAACACATAGCCGTTTTCCATGAGGATCTTGGCGTTTTCTTGCGAAAGGTCTTCGGCGAGCATGTCGAAGCAATAGGCTTTACTACCCTCGTTTACGACCGCGTTCCTCTCGCCTAACTTCAAGAAAGGAGGGGCTTCGGTGGTCGCTGAGACGAATTTCGTCTTCTCTTCCTCGCTCCAAGAGGTCCGAGTGTCCAATTCGGTATCGAAATCGTTGTAACACTGGATGACGTCGTAGCTTGCCTCTTTGAAATCATAGTGGAAGTAGGTGATGTCATAGCCGAAACTCCCGTTGATTTTCGTGAGCTCGTAATAGGCGTTGCCCTTCGAATCGCTTTGCTCAGCCTCGCCGTTATAGTCTTTGATGACGGCCCAGCCCGAATTGGCTAGGCTTTGGTAATAGGAGGCGATGCCGAATTCGGGGGCCGCGCAGAGAATCTGAAGGTAGGTGGAGTCGCTTGCCTCGTCGTAAGAGACGTCGAAACTGACTTCTCCATCAAAGCCCGAGGGGTAAGGGAGTATCTCGCCGGCATAGTTCTTCAGAAGCATCCTTTGGTCATCGCTCCAATTGGAGAAATCCTCGCTTGAATCCGAGCTTTTTGTTTCTTCGCTTTTTTCTGAGGAAGGGTTGCTTGAAGAGTCTAGGGCATCGGCGTTTCCACCTCCTGCGGAACAGGCGCCGAGCAGCAAGGCGCTAGACAAGGCAAGGAAGATTTTGGTTTTGCTCATAAGGGAATCCTTTCGCGGCTAAGAGAAAGCCCGGCTATCCTATCCCTGCGCGGCCAAAAGTAAACGGGAAATCGATAATCGTCCGATTTTTTACCCTTGAAAGCGCATACATTCCTCAATTCTTTATATCAAGACGTCGATAAGAGCCTTTCTGAAAAAGAATCTTCGCCTGGTGAAGCAGTGGTCGGAAAAAGCCGAAATTCCCGCTTCCTTTCCCTAGCCTAACTTGTTAGAATACGTCCCGCAGCCCGCCTTTGTCAGAACCCTTCTCCAGATTCGACTTAGACGAGGCCAAGTACCAAAATAAGGAGAAAACAAACATGGCACTTAACAAAGACAAGTCCGCCGCGATCATCAAGAAGTTCGGCAAAAACGAGAAAGACTGCGGCTCCACCGAAGTCCAGATCGCCCTTCTCACCGCGCGCATTCAGGACCTCACCGCCCACATCAAGAACAACGGCCAGGATGCCGCCGCTCATCGTAGCCTCCTCATCCTCGTCGGCAAGAGACGCAGCCTTCTCGACTACCTCGCCAAAACCGACGTCGACCGCTACGCAAAGCTCCTCAAAGAGCTTAGCCTCCGCAAGTAATTCGATTCTAGACTTGGAGAAACAAAGGCCCTTCGGGGTCTTTTTTTACGCCCTTGCCTTTTAGAAAGTCTTTTATCAGCCTCCCTAAAGGGAGAAAGAAATCTTTTTAGTGTTAAACAAATCCAATAGGTCTAAACTATGCCCGTTGAGAATTTTCACAGGAGAAACAATGAAAAAGGTATTCGAAACCGAATTCGCCGGACGTCACTTAGTCGTTGAGACCGGCGAGATCGCAAAGCAGGCCGACGGCGCTGCTTTCGTCCGTTTCGGCGACACCGTGGTCCTTTCGACCGCTTGCTGCGCCGACACCCCCAAAGAGGGAGATTTCTTCCCCCTTACCGTCAACTATGAGGAAAAGGCCTACGCCGCCGGGAAAATTCCTGGCAGCTACCTCCGCAGGGAAGGACGCCCCGGCGAGCATGCGACGCTTGCCGCCCGTTTGATTGACCGCCCTATCCGCCCGCTTTTCGCGGATGGCTTCCGCAACGAAGTCCAACTCGTCTCCACCGTCATGAGCGTGGACATGAACAACACCCCGGAGATGACCGGCATGCTCGGCGCCTCTTTGGCCCTTTGCATCAGCGACATCCCCTTTGATGGGCCGGTCGCAGGAGTTTACGTCGGCAGAGTCGATGGCAAACTCATCATCGATCCCACGATGGAAGAAAAAGAGAAATCTGACATCGAACTCGCTGTCGCGGGCACCGAAGAGGCCATCATGATGGTCGAAGCCGGGGCGAGCCAGGTTCCGGAAGAGGAGATGCTCGACGCCATCATGTTTGGCTTCGACGCCATCAAGGAACTCTGCCAATTCCAAAAGAAGATCATCGCCGAGATCGGCAAGCCCAAGCGCCACATCGATCTTTATGCCCCGAACCCCGAGATCGTCAAGGACATCAACGACCGCATCGGGGAGAAGATGGTCAAGGCCATCTCAATCTTCGATAAGCTCGAAAGGCAGGATGCGATCGATGCGCTTGAGAATGAGATCCTCGAAGACTATGACATCCGTGCCTATGAGAGCGAGAAGGTCCATCAGAAGACCATGATGATGGTTCATGATATCCTCGAAGGAATGGTTGCCGCCGAGGTCCGCCGCCTCATCATTGAAGACAAGGTCCGCCCCGACGGACGCAAAGTCGATGAGATCCGTCCTCTCGATTGCCAAGTCGATCTGCTTCCCCGCGCCCATGGCTCCGCGATGTTCACCCGCGGCCAGACCCAGGTCATCGGCACGACCACCCTTGGTCCTTTAAGCGATAAGCAGGAAATCGACGATCTTTCCGGCGAAACCGAAAGACGTTTCATGCATCACTATAACTTCCCGCCCTTCTCGGTTGGCGAGATCGGCAGGATGGGAAGCCCCGGCCGCCGAGAGATCGGCCACGGCAAGCTCGGGGAAAGAGCGCTCCGCTATGTTCTTCCTAGCGAAGAGGAATTCCCTTACACCATTCGCTGCGTCGCCGATGTCGTGGAATCCAATGGCTCCTCCTCTCAGGCCTCGCTCTGCGCGAACTGCATGTCCCTTATGGCGGCGGGCGTCCCGATAAAGGGGATTGTCTCCGGTATTGCAATGGGCCTAATCACCCGCGATCCTTCCCATTCGCCTGATAACGACACTAACCCTTATACCATCCTCACCGACATCCAAGGCCTAGAAGACCACTTCGGCGACATGGACTTCAAGTGCGCTGGTACCGAGAAAGGCATCACCGCCCTTCAGATGGACATCAAGATCCATGGCGTCACCCGCGAAGTCCTTTCCGAGGCCCTCGCTCAGGCCCATAAGGCCAGAGCCGAGATCAGGAACGCCATCAGCGCCTGCATCCCTGAACCCCGCAAAGAGGTCAGCGAATGGGCGCCCAAGATGGTGACCTTCCAAATCGATCCCGCCAAGATCAGAGACGTCATAGGCAAAGGAGGCGAGACCATCAACTCCATCATCGCCGAATGCGACAACGTCGCGATCGACGTTGAGGAAGATGGCAAAGTCACCCTCTACCACAGCTCGAAAGCCATGCTCGAGAAAGCCAAAGGAATGATCGACGACATCGTCCGCGTCGCCAAAGTCGGCGAGATCTTCGAGGGCAAAGTTACCCGCGTCGAAGATTACGGCGCCTTCGTCAATCTCTTCGGCAACGTCGACGGCCTCTGCCACGTTTCCCGTTTGAAATGGGAT